>JAAXQB010000279.1 GCA_012329085.1 Methanosarcinales archaeon
TACATAATTCATAAAATTATCTATAATTAAAAATATTTAAAATTAGATAAATGCTCAAATAAAAAATTAAATTTTATTAAAATATAATGATTTTGCATAACATAAGTATAATCACACACATTGCTTCTCTCGAAAAAAAAATAAAATTAACCATTCAAAAAAAAAGAAAAAAGATTGGCAAATACCAATCTCACATATAAAAAATTCTATTCCTTACCAAAGAACGAACGCATCATTGGATGCATTTCCATCATTTGTTCAGATGCAATCTCTTCATAGAGTTTATAAATAATACCTACTGTAAGCAATAATCCAGTTCCACCTGCACCTCCAATCGTACCAAGAAGACTTGCAACAAGTGTTAAAAGACCAACAAAAGCACCACCAATAATCGTAACTTTTGGAATATACCGATCCATTACCTTTTCTATACTTCCAATATTTCGCCTAAATCCAGGAATTTGCATACCTGAATTGAATATCTTTTGAGCCGTAGGTTTAGCACCCATTCCAGTTGTTTCAATCCAAAAGAGAGCAAAAATAATTCCGCCTCCAATCAAGAAGAATGCATCCATAAACACTCTTAATCCAATATCAAACATGGATGGTACTGCAACTCCAAGTTCTAAAAATCGCTGTTCAACAAGGAATGGAATCCAATCATGTGGGCTGTGAATGGGTGAAAGATAATACATAATTCCATCCACAGGCGTAGTTCCGTGGAAATTTCCAAGTATGGTTATTCCTCTTCCATATAAAATCATACCAACCATTTGCACATTTGCTTGAAGTGCCCTCACAAGAATCATAGGAAGAACTGATGCATAAATCAATTTTACTGGAAATCTTCCTCTTGCACCTCGTGCCGTACCATGAGAAAGTGGTATTTCAATTCTAGTACTTTCTGCATGAACTACAAGCATAAATATTAAAATAGTAGTCACAAGTGCAAGTAATCCACCAGTTATTAATGAAAAAATTAATCCATCTCCAGATAATAACCAGCCAAGTGTTTCGGTTTGGAAAATATGAATCCACCTTGGAATAAGTCCTACATGAATTCCATCTACAATCTGCCAATTAATAACACCACTTACAATCATTTGAGATACACCTGCTACAATGAATAATCCTATTCCTGAACCAATACCCCATTTAGAAATGGTTTCGTCCATAAATAAGATAAATACCCCTCCAATAATCATTTGAAGTATTATTATAAGTGTAAGAACACCTGGGCTAATACCCATCGCAGATGCAAGTGCAGGATTGGCACTAATAAATCCACCAAGTACTTGTGGAAGTGCTGTGACAATAATCATAACAAAAACCATAGTCTTCTGAAGTCCATGGAAAAATGCTTGATCATTCGGATCAGACATATTAAGTTTAATAATGTCCGCTCCAACAAGTAGTTGTAATACTAATGATGCTGTGACAATTGGTCCTATCCCAAGTACCATAAGTGTCCCAAATGCTCCTGCAAATAATGCCCTATGTGCTCCGAAAAGATCTATTGATGCTGGATCTAATCCAAATAAAGGAATGTTTGCAAGTATAAAATACAATGCCAAAACCCCAATTGTCCATAACAGTTTGTTTTTAAAACTAACATGTTCTTTTGGACCTGCGACTGATGGCAATTTATTAAAAATCGGTTCTAATGCAGCTTTTATATTTTCCATAGTATTACGACCATTTTAAGTTAATATTATTCTTCTATTACAAATCCACCAAGTGCAACAATTTTTTCTTTTGCAATATTTGAAAAAGATGATGCTTTAATTGAAAAGGATTTTGTGACTTTACCCGCCCCAAGAACTTTGTCTATGCCAAGTTCATTGAGGTCTATGTGATATATATTTTCTTCTTTTCGAATGGATTCATTTAATAACCATTCATCTGCAAGTTCATCAAGTTTACCTACATTTATTGTTGAAATGTTTTCAATCTTTTTCAAAGGTCGCTTAAATCCGTGTTTTCCATATGCATAACCCCTCATTATGGCTCTAATTGCATGATGTTTTCCAGCACCAGATTTACCTCTTCCACCGCGATTTCCAGCACCCCTTCTATTTTTATGGGTACCGCCACCGCAAGTACGAGATCCCCTAAATTTTTTTGTATTAATTTTACTCATAATGTCCTACCTCATTTTATTAAGCAATGTAGATATATTATCACCATGATTTCCAAGAACTCCGCCTTGTTGAACAGTTCTTTTTATTCCACTATGTCCTTTTCTAGGGGGGTGAAGTCTGATAACAGGTTTCAAGTTTGGAACGGCTTTAAGCGTTGTGTTGCCTTCTATAACGCCGTCTGCGAAAGATTTGATTGAATCAAATTCTGTATGTTCTCTAATATACTCATCACTAAGTTTTTCTCCACCAATAAGCCTGCCCCTATTTTGAAGCATTGTTACGAGCGTTTCATTGTCAATTGTACCATATGCAACATAATCCTTTACTTTTTGAATCATGCCTTTATTATGCGGATTATCGCTTAGAATTACACAATGATTAATTTTGTGTAATCGAAGCATTTTCATAGTATCTGATATGTTTCTTCTAACATTTACAGATCCTCTCATTCTAACTACTGCGTACATAATCTATGCTCCCATTTTATTAATTTCTTCAATAGTATAAATCTTTTTGGATTTATCTTTTTCAAGATGAGCTGGAAGTCTTATAGTTCTAGTATTTTTAAGTGCTTCAAATGTTGCTTTTGCAAAATTTATAGTAGTTCTTGTAGTACCTTCTGTTCGCGTCCATACATCTTTTATGCCTGCTTTTTCAAGTACTTTTTTTGCTGTAGATCCTGCTGCAAGTCCAAGTCCTCTTGGTGCAGGTTTCAATTCTACTGTCACACTACCTACTTTTCCTTTTACCATAGATGGAACTGTGTGCTCCATTCCACAAACACATTCCCATGAACCGCATCCTCTTCTAATTCCAATTATATTAAGTTTTGCCTGTATTATAGCTTTTCTGATGGCAGGTCCTACTTGGACATCTTTTGCTTGCCCAAATCCTAAATATCCATCATGATTTCCAACAATAACTGCAACTCTAAATTTTACTCTCCGTCCAGAGTCGGTCATTCTTTGAACCATATTAACATCCATTACCTCTTCTTCAAGTCCAGGCAATAGCAAGTCTATAATTTCCGCTTCCCTTATTGGTAAACCTGATTCAATAGCACCTTCAATAGTAGTTATGGCTCCACTTCCAACTAAACTCCCAAGTTTTGTTTTTGGAATCCATTCTTCTTTTTTTTCGTATTTCATAATATATCAACTTTACTTTTCAAATTCTGAAATGATTTTTTCTTTTATTGATTCAAATTGCTCAATAGTTCCTTTAATCCTCTCATCAGATGGACTTACAGATTCATCATATGGGACATTCATCCCAGAATCTGCAACACCTTTGAATGCAGCATAAATGCGGCATCCATGCGATGGTGATTGAAGTCCAATATTTAATATTCCAGAATCATGACCTTGGATTTGAGCTTTATATCCAAATAACAATCCAGTAAGATATGCTGCTGATGTATTTCCTGTGTGTGCATCATATCCATATTTTTTAAGTTCAGATGAAACTGCAGATACTAAAGTCTTATCCCCAATAGGTGTTGGTATTATAAGTTGAATTTGTATGTGCCGCGTACTTTTTCGTACAACAACCATATTTTTTTTTGAAATGATTAATTTCAATCTTTGGTGGTAGTTTGTACGACCTTCTCTTCGTCGCCTAAATGCAACTTTATATCGTGGACCTGTTGCCATATTTAATTATCCTCCGTTTTAGTTATTAAATTCTCTGAATGCATGTGAGATACAAGATGTGCAACACTTCGATATTCTCCGCCTTTTGCTTTTCTATATACTTTACAATATACAGATTTTTCAAGTAATCCTTCTTCTTTCATGCTTTTAAGTTTTCTACGAAGTGCACGAATTTTTTTCATCCATAATAACTTCTTTGGATTTCTTGCACCTTTTTTACCCTTTCTAGTTCCGTGACCCTTTTGATGCCCGTATTTTCTTTTAATTGCTCTTACTCTTGCACGACTTCTATTAACGCCTTTCTTTTGGATTTTTTTAATATTGCCTTCTTCAATTTGCTTACGAATATCTTCTCGCGTCATTGCTTCTGCCAAATCTTCCGTTCGTTCAGGATTGATCCAAACTCTATTCATTCCGCAGTCAAGTACTTTGGATGCAAGTTTTTTTTGATTGGAAAGGTTTTTCATTTATCTTACCTCTTAATAGCATTTAGTATTTTTATACCAAGTGCTTTTGCTTTTGCTTCAATCTCTATTTTCTTCTTTGTTCCAACAGTCCTTCCAATTCGTATTGCTTGAACTTTTGGATTTAATCCATAAAGAGCATTTAAATTAAATACTAAAACATCTTCAAATCCTGATGGATGAAGTCCTTTTACTTCTTTTGGACTTCCAAATCCTGGCTTTACAATTGAACCTTTTGCACGCACTTGCCTTCGTTGCTTACCTTGTAACCCCCTTGGACGCCTCCAATTTGAATCAATTCTCTTAAATTTGTGTGCATCTGCTCTTTTAAAATGTGGTTTTTTAACCTTTTGAATCTTTCGAACTTTAAGTAATCTCAAAGAATTCTTTGACATAGATCTTTCGGTACTCTTATTTTCCTTTGATTGTTCATCATCCATGTAATCTGCCTATCCTTTATTTACCACATAGATTCCATCTTGAAATACTCGTGGATCGAATCTTTTAATTTTTGTTTTTTGTTCTATATTTGCTGCAGTTTGACTTACCGCTTCTTTATTAATTCCTGTCACAATTACTTCATCTGCACTTACTTTTACTTTTACATCACCAAGTATCTTTGCAAGTCTTGGCTTTTTTTCACCAAGAAAATTGCCAATTGACATTCGATCACCAACAACTTTGAGTTGCATTGGAAAGTGAGAATAAACAACTTTCATTTGATATTCAAAACCTATATCAACACCTTGTATCATATTATTTATATGTGATGCTAAAGTTCCAACCATCGCTTTTTGTTCTTTTCGTGATTGTTTTGTATCAACTATAACTTCATTTCCTTCTATTTTAATGTTGATTGAAGGATACCATAAAAATCTACTATTTGTGCCCTTAGAACTTGTTGCAATAAATTCATTATTTTCATATGAAACAGTCACAGATTCGGGAATTGGAATTATCTTTTTAATTTCTTTTACCATTAAATTCACCACTCAATAAACATATGCAAGTAATTTTCCACCAACATTCAATTTTCGCGCATCATATTGGGACATTATGCCTTTTGATGTTGTAAGGATTAACGCTCCAAAATTTTTTGCAGGCAAAAACTGTTTTTCCCATCTTTCAAAACCATGTGATTCTACTGAATATCTTGGCTTTATTGCCCCACATTTATTAATTCTTCCTGCAAGTGTAATTTCATACATTCCTGCCTTTCCATCTTCTATATATTCAAAACTTTCAATATAGCCTGCATCTTTCATAACATCAAATACATTATTTATCAATTTTGATGCTACATTAATTTTGCAGGTTTTTTTTCCTACTGCTTCTGCATTTCGTATAATAGATAATGCATCTGCAAGAGGATCTAATAATACCATATTTTATCACCCTTATTGTATATTTTATAAACAAAAATTGCCACAGACAATTTTTTTATAGCTCATTTCGAATGAACAAGCGTTTGCTCACTTAAGAACGAACGAGCTTTAACATATAACTTATAAAGTTATGTACTTAACACTCATTCTTTTTCTCACAAGTAAATTCTCTACGAGAATTTACTGAATCCCATTTCTGGCGCCATCTCTCTAAAACAGTGTCTGCACATATAAATCCCATATTTACGGATTAATCCTTGCTTTCTGCCACACCGTTTGCATTCATTTGCACCCCTTCCAAAGTTTTTTTCAGTTTTAACCATGATTATTCAATCTCCACTCCAAATTCTTCTTTAAAAAAAGATATTGAATCTTCTTTTGTGACTCTGTGTGCAGTTGGAACTTTTCTTTTTACAATTTTTCGCTTGCTTATCCTAAATCCAGGTCTTTTTACTGCAACCATGACATCCAACCCATATATACCAATATTTGGATCATATCTCATTCCGGGATAGTCTGTATGCTCCTCAACTCCAAAAGCCACATTTCCAAGTTTATCAAATTGGCTTTCATATATTTTATTTTCAACAATTCCAAATGAAGTTTTTAAAAACTCTTTTGCATGTTCTCCCCTTAAAGTGACTTTGCACCCAATTGGTTCATTCTTTTTAATTGAAAATTCAGGAAGTGTTTTTTTTGCATAAGTTCTGATAACCGTTTGTTCAGATATGGCTTCAAGAATCTTTTCAGCATTAACAAGATTTTGACCACTCTCTCCAACACCCATATGAACTACAACTTTATCAATTCTCGGAGTTCTCATTTCGCCACTCATCTTAAATACCGCCTTCTGCACATGCAAGTAATTCAATTTCAGATTCAGTTTCGCCAATAACCATAACAAACTCTTCTATTGTTTCGAAATCATATTCACCAGATATTTTTACAGTATTGTATTTAGAACTTTTTACAACAGTCACTTCTTTTATAGTTCCAATTTCCCCTGTGTGTTTTCCTCCAATAATCATCACAAGATTTCCAACCTTATATTCAATTCGTTTTACAATCTCTTTATTGGAAACTGAAAGCAATAGTGTATCTTTTGTATTATAATCTCCATCAACAAGAAGATTGGTACCATCGCTTAAATTAAGTTGAGTCTTTCCTTCTTTAACAGTTGTTTTTCCATTAATTCTTGCAAGAAGATTCTCATCTAAATTCTTTAATTTATGAAGTGTTAATCTTCCTTTTCTATCAAACAATGCGCGATATGCTTGATTTTCAAGTGGAATTGTCAATAAATCAAACAATCCAATTGGAAATTTAACATCCTTTCGCACAATGCCATTAACAAAAATCTTACCTTCTGATAATATTCTTTTTGCTTCTTTTCTCGTATCTACGATTTTTAACATATCTCTGACTACGACAATAAGTGGAATACTAAACTTCTTACTGTGTGGTCCAGGATTTGTAGCTGTTATCCACTTGTTTGATTTCCGTGAAATCATCCAACTTTTTGGCGCAGAGATTCGCTTTTGATGTATACTCATAAGTTAATCATTCCTTTTTATTTATCTTTTCTTTTCTGTAATCATCTTTTAAATTTAAATTTGTGATTACTACATTCGATGGATTGATTGGTCTCATAACCTCAGTACCATCTGCTTTAGTCACAATAGCACCATTTACTTTTATGATTCCATCTTTAAGTGAAACTTCCTCGACTTTTCCAGTAATTCCTGAATTATCGCCCCTCATTACTTTTACAGTATCACCAACAACAATTCGCACAGTTCGTGTGTTATATTTTTCACGAAGTGATGCGACAAGTGGTGCACCCATATATTTCTGCCTCATATGCAATGGTGCATCATATCTTGCTTTTCTTTGTCTTCTTGGTGCTGTACAAAGCCCATGAATCTTTGCTTTCAAACTTTGTTTTGATGTCATTTAAAACTCCTTTAAACTATCGTTGTTGCAATAGTACCAATTTTTGGATATCTTTCTGCAACTTCTCTGGCAATTGGTCCTTTAATTTCTGTGCCTTTTGGCATACCTGCTTCATCTACAAGAACTGTTGCATTATCTTCAAATGATACTCTAAGGCCGTCAGGTCTTCTAAATTCTTTTTTTTGTCTAATAATAACAGCAAATAGAATTTGTTTTCTCATTTCAGGAGTTCCTTTTTTAACAGATACTACACAAACATCTCCTATTCCCGCTTTTGGGTATCTGTTTTTAACGCCTCTATATTTTTTTACTGAAATAATTTCTACACTCTTAGCCCCTGTATTATCTACACACTCAATTCTTGCACCTGCATTAAGTGCTCTTGGAATTGAAGAACGAATCCCTCTCATGCGGTTTCCCTCTTTACTACTACAAATGATTTTGTTTTACTAAGTGGTCTGCATTCTGCAATTGTCACAATGTCCCCTTCTTTTGCATTAATGCATGGAGGATTATGTGCATGAATTTTAGATTTTCTCTTTTCGTATCTTTGGTATTTTTTCACCAATCTTTCATGTTCTTGTTGAATTACTACCGTAAGTGCCATCTTATCACTTACCACAGTTCCAACATGGACTTGCCCACGAACTGAAAGTGATCCATGGAATGGACAATTTACATCATCGCATTCTTCAGATGGTGCTGGTATATTCAACCCAATATCTTTTGCCATATATTTTCTCCTTGTAAACGCATAAATGTTAATCTTAAACGAGAAATTAAAAATTTCTCTAACTCATTCTGAAAGAATGAGTGTTAAGTATATAACTTTATAAATTATATACAATTGAAAAGTTTTTAAAACTATTTAAAATCAATTTAACTTTTTTAAACGCGTTTTTTTTATATTTTTAATTCTATTTTCACTTTGTGTACAAAGTAAATTTCCATCTACTTTTACAAAAATTGAATTGTCTTTTTCTTGCAATTTAAATATAAATACATTTTGTGCTTTTGAAACCGTTTTTATTCCTTTTTTAGTATCAAGCTTAAATGTATTTTTTGTTTCATCAATAATCTTTCCTTTCATATTTAAAAGTGATTGATTATTTGATTCAACCACTTTCACATCCAATCCAATCAATTCATGATAGATTAAATTTAAAGGATTTATTTTCATGATGTTTATTCTTTAAAGAAGTGGGTTATCATAAATCTTATAATTTTCTTTAAAGGCACATCCCTTTATGAAGAATGTGTTATTAAATATTCTATTGATATATCCAATAGGTTTTATTTAGAACATTCAATTTAAAGAAATTGCAAGATTTTTATTAATCCTTTACTTCGTTTTGAATTGTTTTTATTCTTGCAATAGTTCTTCTAACTTCTCCTATTCTTCCAGGATTGTCAGGTGCACCACCTGCTGACGAAAGTGCTCGTTCACGAATAAGCTCATTTCTAAAATTTTCAAGTTCGTCCATCCGTTCTTCTTTTGTCATATTCCGTATTTCATTAATTCGAAGAATTGCCATTTATCTAGTTCTCCTTATGAACTCGAGCAACTGGATGCCAATATCCATGTTTTTCATGTTTATGTTGATGAGTTCCATCAACTTCTCGGGTAGTTTTCTTTTCGTCTTCTGAATCGTCAGTCTTATCTTCCGCATCAGATATAGGTTCTTCTATTTCTTCCTCATCTGCAACTTCATCTGTTGTAGGTTCTGATTCAATCAATTCTTCTATTGGATCAGGTTTTGATTTTTTAATAGATTCTTCTTGTTTCTTGGGTAGAGGTTTTTTATCTATAGCTTTCTTTAATTCAGCATCTGATTTTTCAACAATGTCCTCTTCCGTTTCAACTACTGTTTTCAACTCATATTTATCAGGTAATGTCACATCAGGAGGAATTATGCGAACCATACACCCAAGAGTTCCAAGTTTCTTAATTGCAACTGCAAATCCAGCATCTACATTATCTTCTGCAAACTTGCCTGCATGTTTTATATAACCATCGACCATCTTCTCAACTCTTGATCTTGAACCTGTAAGTTTTCCAGATATTACAATTTCACAACCTAATGCACCTGCACCCATGATTGCCCTTAGTGTGTTATGCCCTGCTTTTCTAAAATACCAACCTCGCTCAATAAAAGATGCAAGTTGTGTTGCCATCATTTGTGCATTCATTTCAGGCTTTTTGACCTGCTGCACATCTATTTGCGGACTTTCTATACTATATAATCGATTAATATCTCTTGTAAGCCTTTTGATGATTTTTCCACCTTTTCCAATTACCATGCCCGGTTTTTCGGAATATATGGTAATTTGCGTGCCCATAGGAGTTCTATTAAGTTCCATTCCACCATATCCAGCCCTATCAAGCTGTTTTGCAAAATACTCATTCATTGATGCTTTTACAAAACCTGTTTGAACAAATTTTCTTTCTACTGCCATATTATTCCTCGCGTATGATAATCTCTAGTGTCACCGTTTCTGTATTTTTTGGACTTGACCTTCCTTTTGCACGAGGTCTCATACCATGAATAACATTTCCTCTTTTTGATGCAACATGTGCAATTCTCATGTTTTCAGAATCAAGACCTTTATATTCTGCATTATGTTCTGCACTTTTTATTAGTTTTAAAAACTCTTTTGCAACATTTATTGGGTATCTTCCTGCTGCCATGCCACCTTTCTTATGCCCTAAACTATCATTATGCTTTTTAAATGGAATTGCTTTTTTAAATTCAATCACATCTTCAAGGTATGCTTTTGCATCTTCTGAATGCATTCCTTTTATAAATCGTCCCACTTCCCTTGATTTTTTTGGAGATACATGAAGTTCATATGCCATTGCTTTTGCAGTAGTTTCAGGATCCAACTCAATTGTATAATTAATTTTTGCCATAATTTTACCTATTTAAGTGGTACAAATCTACTTGATCTTGTTGCTCCAACTCCAACTCCACCGTGTGCAATTTTCTTACGAGTTAATGCAAATTCTCCAAATCTGTGCCCAACCATTTCAGGTTGCACTTGTACTTTTATAAATTCTTTTCCATTGTAGATTTCAATAATATTATCAACCATACTTGGAAGAATAATCATACTTCTATAATGCGTTCTTACTTGTTTAGCACCATCATTGAATTTTCGAATAATTTCTTGTTGATCTTTATTTAATCCTCTTGTGATGGTTCTTCGTTCTTTTGCAGGAAGAAGTTTAGAAAACTCCTCCACTGATAACGATTTAAGCTCAGTTATCGTTTTTCCACGATACTTAAATTCACCTTTTCTTTTTGGTAACCTTGTTGTTGATTTTCTTGGCAGATGTATCACCTTTTAAAGTTTATCGTCTTCCTGTTCTTCTTGCAGCAATGTGCCCTACTTTTCTACCCGGTGGTGCATTTCGGCCAACTGTTGTTGGTTTGCCCGGATGTTTTCTATTTCCTCCACCAAATGGATGGTCAACCACATTCATAGCAATTCCAGATACTCTTGGATATTTTGCAGCTCTTGCCTTCATTTTATGGTATTTTTTACCCGCTTTCAAAAACGGTTTATCCATTCTTCCTCCGCCTGCCACAACTCCAATAGTTGCACGGCAATTTGGATGAAGTCTTTTTATTTTACCAGATGGCATTTGAATTGAAACAGTAGTTTCGTCTTGTGAAACTAATATTGCATATACGCCTGACGCTCTTGCAAAATGTCCGCCATCTTTTGGCTTTGATTCTATGTTACAAATTGGAACCCCTTCTGGAATGCTCCTAAGTGGCAATATATTTCCTGGCTTTATTTCTGCATCTTGCCCACAAAATATTTCTTCTCCAACAGAGACACTTTCAGGCACTATGACCAATTGCTCATCTCCATTTTCAAATTCTATTTTTGCGATAGGTGCAGATCTTGCAGGATCGTGTTCAATACCAATTACCTTCACATTTAACATTTCGTCAACTTCTGATTTTGGATGTTTTAAAGCTGCTTTATATTTATGAGATGGTGCTCGGTATGTTGGAGTTCCGCGACCCCTGTTTTGAGATATTAATCGTTTACCCATGATTTCACCTTACATTAATCCAATTCTTGTTGCAATTTCTTCTGCAGCATCTGATTCTTCAAAAGTCACAATTGCTTTTTTCATATTTTTCATTGTGGACATTGTACGAACTGACACTACTGTATATCCATATAAATGCTCAACATCTTTTTTTATGTCTAATTTGTTTGAACGAAAATCCACAATGAATTGAAGTTTATTAGAATCGAGAAGCATCATTGCTTTTTCAGTCATAAATGGATAATTAATAGCATTTTTCATTTTACACATTCTCCAAAATAGTAGAGTCGTTAGAAAATCGCTCTGTTAATTGCTCTATTGCAGATTCAGTCCATATGGTAAGTCTTCCGGCATGAGTTCCAGGTGCAAGAATTTCTGCATTTAATGCATCACAAGGTGTAATTTCTACACCAGGTAAATTTGCAGCAGATTTTAAAATTTGTGATTTTGCCCCTGTGACTATTAAAACACTCTTTTTATGTCTATATTTTCTACCTCTAAGCTTACCTTTTCCTGCCCTAATATTTCGCCCTATTTTTGCACGAATAACATCGTCATATACGCCTGCTATTTTTAAAAACTCTATTACTTCTTTTGTTTTTAAAAGCTCTTCAAGTTCATTACTTGCGACAATAGGAATTTGTGCATCAAATAAATGACCTCTTTGTTTTACAAGATCGGTATTTGCAGTTGCAGCGATTGCTGAACGAATTGCATTTTTCTTTTCTTTTTTATTTATTTTCTCAGTCTTATCAGTTTCAGGTTTTGGTGGATGTGCTCGCCTACCGCCCCTTGCTTGTGGAACTCTTGCAGCACGGCTTCCATTTACAATTCTTGGAATTTGTGCAGCACCTCGTCCAGATCCCCATGACCTTGCAGATGTGTTCATTCCAGATCTTTTATTTGGACCATAAGCTTGCATTCGATTTGCTTGTGCTGATAATACTGCTTTTTTAATTAAATCTGGCCTATATGCATCTTCAAAGACTGCAGGTAATGAAATCTCTGCTTTTACATTTCCAGATATATCAATAACATTTACTTTCATTTACTCTTAGCACCCCTGTTTTGATTTTGTGCTTATATGGAGTATGTTTGGTACACCCATTTTTTCAACTTTTGAACGAATAGGATCTCTAAGACGAATTAATCTTTTTGATGGACCTGGAACACTTCCTTTTATCAAAATATATTCATTATTGATAAGCCCATAATTTATGAAACCGCCATTAGGATTTACTTCGTCAGCGTTGTCAGATATTTTTAAAATTCTCTTATTGAATTCTGTTCTTTGGTGATACCCCATTTGACCTACTTGTGGAACTTTCCAACTTACACGAGCAGGATGCCAAGGTCCAAGTGTTCCTACTTGCCTTACACTTCCTGCACGAGAGTGTTTATTTTTCTGCATATTAATGCCCCATCTTTTAACTGCACCTTGCGTACCTTTACCAGTTGTAATTGCAGCAACATCAATAATTTCACCAGATTCAAATATATCAGATACTGATACTTGATTTCCAAGTATAGATTTTGCATATTCAAATTTAGAAGATAGGTCTCCACTTATACTAGTTTCCATTAAGTCAGGTTTTTTCTTTGGAGTTCCTTTTATAGTTTTTGGCATTGTATATACAATTGCCCTTATGTCAGATATTTCACCATCTTCAATTAATTTGGAGATTTCATTAAGTGCATCTTCTGTATTGTGATTTATAGGCATTGTGATTCTACGAGAAAGCTCTTCATCAAGATCCATGCTCCATGCTTCTGTGACTGCCTTTTCTCCATCTGCTGTAAGTGAGTATGCACGAAGTGCAGCAACTTTTATTGCAGGCGTTTCTATAATTGTGACAGGCACTGATATTTCTGAACCTTCAGTCATACTGTATTTCACATCATCTATTAAGATTACATGTGTCATACCTACTTTATATCCTGCAAAGTCTTGTAACTTGGATTCGCTTTTTGATTCAGGCCATGATCTAAATTTTGGAATATGGCTTTTTGCTCTTTTTCGTGGACTATATGCAAGTGATCCGCGTCTTGGACGATGTATTGATGCCATTTATTTTTATACTCCTTTTGTTTTTGTATATAACTTATAAAGATATTATACTGATAGAAATTTCTAATTTCCCATAAATTTATTTATGCTCATTATTGACAGATTAGAATGAAAAAGTAATGTTTTAATCTTGTTTTGATAGATGATTCTTTAAATCATAAATTTTAAAGATATTTCTAACTCGATTATTAGTTAGAACGCACTCAATAAAATTTACCATCTAAATAATTGATAATTTACATTATACATAGATAAAATTTTCAAAGATGCATTTAAAAGAAAATATATAATAGAAAATTGGGAAATTTTCATATAGTATAAAACTCTTTAAACCTTGAAAACGATTAAGTAATATTTTATTACGAATAAAATTCGTAAAATATTTCGTTTTTTATGTATAAGTGTAAATTATAAAATTATAAATCTACAAGATTATTGGTATTTTTAACACATTAATCTATTTGAGAAATTATAAATTTAAATTTCTCTTTGCACATAATTTTATAGATTATGCACAACAAAAAAGACTTAAACATATATGCGGTCTGTGTATTTGAATTACAGATATGGCATTCTTGAATTGGCCAAAACACATTATGTTAAATCCCACTTTTTCACACTAATATAATTTAACGCTCATTCATTCTTAAATGAGCTATTGAATTATTCGATATAGTTCCAACTCATTTGGAGTTAGAACAATTCAAAATTTATATCTTAAATGATTATAATATTTAATGCAGGTATGATATATAAAGGTATTGGAGAAATTTGAGATTTTTACACCACATCGAGATAACGCCCATTCATTCTGAATGAACAAACTAACACAATATTCTTCTCTGCCTTTTAGTTCTGAAATTTCTGAAAAATATCTTTTTACAATCGTTGCTTCATTAATATCTAATTTATTTTGCAAATCATATATACTTGTGCTTATATTTCGTATTATATGCTCAGTTATTTTAGATTCTGTTAATAATAAGACCCCCCATTATTATCTATTAATGGATTAAATTCTATATTAAATAATTTATGCCTAATATAATTATCTGCAAGTTGTGCTATATGAGCAGAATTTATTTGCATAGTTGGAAACTTTTTAATATTTCTTTTTGAAACTTTAACTAGAACAGCAGAAACGATATTTACTAATTTTGAAATAAAAGAATTATAATTTTTTGCATTAAATAAATCTGCTGTAACTGCATATTCTCCAAATCTTATTTTAATTCATATTTCGCACCCTTGGCAAAAATAGTAAAACGAATTTAGAGACTTTTTATTATTTCCTGATTTATCAACTTTATAAATTTCTAAATGTTGTTGATATTCATATACATATAAAAATATTTATTACCTATTAACGCCTTATTAATATACATATGTCAAAAGGAAATA
>JAAXQB010000148.1 GCA_012329085.1 Methanosarcinales archaeon
CACCCTTGTACAATTTAAAAAATTTATTTTTTTAACATTCGGAATACCATATAATTTTACACTAAACTATATAGGTATTGATAGAACTCAATATACAAATATTTCAATAGCTCATTCAGAATGAATGAGCGTTTGAAAAAATCTTTGATTTTTGATAGCCTATTT
Organism: Methanosarcinales archaeon; assembly: GCA_012329085.1. The sequence goes on from JAAXQB010000148.1 coordinate 166, forward strand.
GGAACAAATGGGCGTATATTGGATTTTAGCGAAAATTAATTAGTTAAAACTTATAAAATTTAAAGAATCAAAAAATTTCCAATTTCTCGAACACATTTCTCTTTGAGAAATATGTATTTACAAATTATACGCCATTACAAAATTCATTTTGCTATTTTTGGTCATTTATGCGGAATATGAAATATAATAAATTTTTAATTTTATAACATATTTGATTTACTATATGGCATAATTATACTATTTTAAGAAGCACTAATTTAAGTTCATAACTCCATATAAATATTTTGGAATGCCATTATTGAGATGGATGTTATTATAAATTTTTTATTTTAAGAAATTTTTTTAATTTTACAACATGCATATATAAATATTTTTAACAATAGATAAATATAATAATACAATTAAATTTTAAAAGAAATTAAAATCCCAAATCTATTTAATTTTTAACAACTTCTCACACAACAAAATTTCATAATGTGTATTGACATTAATTGCAATCTCTTCTCGCTCTAACACAAGATTATAATCTGTTTGCTCTTCATTTATATTTAAACCATCTAATATATTAATTCCAATAGGCACAATCAATTCTCCATTTTTATGAAATACAGTTCCGGGACGCACATTAAGTTTTTTACAAATTGAAATTGGAACATGCACAGATAACGCAGGCTTGCCACACAATTCATATTTATTAATAATAAAATCAATCAATTCAGAAGTAATAAGTGGTAAATCTGACATTATAATCATAACTTTTCCCTTGACGCCTGAATTTTCAACTGCATTAATCATATCACCAACAAAATTTTCACCACTTGTCATAGTAATTTTAACATCATTATAATATTCTGATATAAATGATGCAGTTTTTGGTGTAAAAGGAGAAACTGCCACAATAATATTTTTTATCAAAGTTGCCTTTTTAAGTGCATCAATTACATAGCATATAAGTGGCTTTCCGCATAGATTAATTATAGGCTTTTCATCCATATCAAGTCTTGTTCCGCGTCCACCTGCCATTATGATTGCATCCATTTTTATTACATTCCAATATTTTTTAAAGCAATGATGGTAATTAACATAATTAATCTACCAATTTCATTTGATGCCCCAATGCAATCTCCATTAATTCCTCCAAAATTTCGATTGAATATATTCAACATTATAAAGCTAAATCCAATTGATGTAAAAAGTGCAATAATTCCCATAATTCCAAGTGCAAAAAAGCATAGTATTATGCTGATAAAAAGCCCAATAATATAATTAATATTTGTTGCACCACATGTCATCATGTATCCAAAACCTTTATGGATTGGAGTTCCAAATTGTATTATAGTAAGTAATGATTGCTTTGCACCAATTTCAGAAACAAACAAAACTAAAAAAATAAAATAAGCGTTTTCAGAAAATTTTACAATTTCTACTATTGCAGCATATAATATAATTAGATAGATTGTACAAAATCCAACACCACCTGCACCAACAAAAGCATCTTTCATGGCATTTATTTTCTTTTCTATTGAGCCATGCACCATCCATCCATCTCCAAAATCCATGAGTCCATCTAAATGATTAAAACCTATAATAAAATAAATAAAAAAAATAATCAATCCTGCTGAAAGAAATGGTGGAAATATTTGTATGGATGCAATCCCAAAGCTACCTATAATAATTCCAATAACACTAGCTATCAATACAAAAAAATAATTTCTTTCTACAAGTTCATTTAATCCTTCTATTGAAAGCCCAACAGGAATTCTTGAAAAAAATCCAAATCCAGATCTAATTGCAGATAATATTTTTTTCATTTAATCTCACTATAATTTTTTTCATTTATCAATCGAATTTATAGAATCTGCAACACTTCTTGAATACATATTTGCAGAAACTCCTCCAATTAAACCACTTATTAAATCATCCATGAAAGGTCCTAAGTGTGCAAGAATTCCGGGCTTTTGTTTATCAAATCTTACAAATTCAAAAATTCCTTTGTCCCCACTTATGTAATTTGCAATACTCATTCCAATTACTTCATCTGCAATTAAAAAGGTCAAATCTTTTGTATATGAATCGGTGCTAATATTTGGAATCGTGCCATTTCTTCCTGCTCTTTCAAGCAAGATTCCTGAATAAAGAAGTATGCAAAGATTTGGATCTGATAATGCAATATCAAGTTCTTTTTTAAATATTTTTTCAGCCATTTCTCTTTTTTCAATACCGGGATGGGGTGTATATAATTCCATTGCAGTATTAACAAGCACATCAGTAGTTATATCTTCTTCTTTTAATACATCCAATATATCATGATATACAATTCCATTGAGTGTTTTTGGTTGATTGCTTTTTTGATCTTTTGATTCTATGTCTGATAATTTCATGAAATTTTACCTTTTTATTTTTTATTATGTGTGATTTTACAAGTTATGTACTTAACACTCATTCTCTTTGAGAATGATGTTTAGAGAATTTTTTTCTCGTCTATATATACATTATAATTTAACATTTGTTCTTTAAATCTTATATCCGCAAGCTTTCGTAGGATTCACGCAGATTTTTTATATTCACTTATGTGCACCATATTAGTATTTTTGGCACAATTCCAAAATATAGTGATTTTCTATTTTTTTTCTCGTATATAATGTATAACTTCTACTTAATTTAGGACGCAGATTTATGCAGATTTATGTAGAGAAAGTTATTCTTATTATATAAGATGTAGCAGCTTATTTCGTCAATTCTTTATTTTGCCCATTCTCTTTCAGAAGCTCATTCTCGTAAAGAATGAGTGTTAAATGTGCTTTTAAAATCCTGACAATCTGCGTTTATCTGCGTCCAATTTTCCAATTTGTTTTTTATCTGTATATAACTGAATTATGGAACTGTGCCGTATTTTTTAAATGTATCTAATCTATAAAATTATGTACAAAAAGAAAATTTTAATTTTTCAAATGTTGTTACTTTTAACTTTTAATAGAGTGAAACAATCTATAAATTAAAATTTTTTATTATTCTTATTATTATGTATTATCCTCTTTATCAATGTATCTTTAAATATATTTAACTTGGTAATTATAGCCAATAATGGCACTTATAACCATGCAATTATATTATATAGCTTAAGTGATTATATAATGTTAGTTTCGTATCAGATTACCTTAACAATTTCAATTTACAAATTGAATTAATTTATCGTAATAATTTGATATGAACTTGTCAAAACAAGGGCGCATTTAACCTTAAAATAGAATAAATCGATAAAAAGATATTTTAGATTTGTATTAATTTTGTATTAGTATATAATTTATAAAATTATATGCTGAAAGAAATTTCCAATTTCTTATATATGAAATTATAAATATTTAAATAATATTTAAAAATACCCTATCTTTTTTAATTTCTTGTAGTATATAATTTATAAATATATATTTCTCAAAGAGAAATATGTTCTATAAAATCTCAATTTTCGCATTATATACTGAGGGAAATTTCCAATTTCTCGAAATAAAATTCTATTTTTACATCCATAATAAGTGTATAAACATCATCTATAATTAATTTTACTACAATCATCTAAATAACATAATGAGAAACTAAAAATATTCTCTGAATATGTAATTTTATAAATTGTGTGCAATGAAAAAAGTTAAATTTTCTTGTGAAATTAAATATATTTGATTTAAAAATACGAGAATTAAAATTTTCTCCAACTCATTTTCAAAAAGAATGAGTGTTAAGTATATAATTTTATAAATTATATACAATAAAAAAATGATTGGAAATATTTGTCCGCAGAATTCATGCAGATTTTTTTAAATCGATGAAATTTGTGAGATAACGCTTGTTAAGAACAAATAACGCTCATTTGTTCAATCATGAGCTTTCCAAACAAGCAAACGCTCATTCGTTCGAAAATCAAAGATTTTCTCATACGCTCATTCGGAACGAATGAGCTTTCCGAATGAGCTATTGAAAATTTCTCTAACCAATTTAATGCTCATTTTTTACAAGAATGAGAGTTAAGTATATAATGTTACATATTATATGCGATTTAAAAATGTAGATAAAATTCATTTGAAAACTAAAAATTTTCTTAATCATATATTCATTCCAAATGAATTTTTTTAAATGTGCTAAAAAAATACTATAATGCAATAACTTGACAATAATAATTATAATAAAAAGGAGAGTAGATATATGGAAGAACTCATTCAAATGGGCGCGCTTGCACTTATTGGTGCGGCTGCAACAGTAGCAGGGGCGTCAGAAGATTTAGAATCCGATGTTGGGTCTCAAAGTAATCCAAATTCGCAAGTGCAATTAGCACCGCAAATGACTTACCCGCATAGGATATTTAACAAAGCAATTTCAGGAGAACCTCCATCAAATGCACTTATGTGTGCAATAGGTGGCACGGTTGCAATAATATTAAATAATGCAATTGGATCAATACTTTTTGCAATCGTGATTGGTTCAATGGTTGCAGCAATTGTACATGGAATATACTGCATAACATCATATTTTGGCAGAATTTCAAGTCAAGCTCGTTTTAAACAACCAATTTACCAAGATATAATTCGATCACATATTCCTGTGATGGTAGGGTATTCATTTATAACTACATTTTGTATTATAGTAATTTCATACATTATGATTAATGTACTTGGACATCCATTCCCATTACCAATATTGGCATTTATATGGGGGATAGCAATTGGAGCTATTGGATCTTCCACAGGAGATATTCATTATGGTGCTGAAAGGCAATTCCAAAATGTAGAATTTGGTTCAGGAGTTAATGCATCAAATTCAGGAAATATTGTAAGAACTGCAGAATCTGGACTTAGAAATGGTATTGATAATTCATGGTTTTGCGCAAAATTCGGAGGACCTGTGACAGGTATAGCATTTGGATTAACTGTATTTTTAAGTGGATGGATAACAATAATATTTAATCCGGGACTAAGTATTACTCATGGGTGGTTATCTGTTGTGTTAGGTATTATTGTGGTATCAATCATGACATTTTGGAATAGATTTATTGAAATTAGTGTTAGAAGAAGGTATGGTCCATTCAAAGATGCAGCTGCAATAGATGGGGCTGAAGAGGTGTCCGCATGATCGATATATTGATGGATAATATTTTATATGTGTTTCTTATAACACTTGGTGGAGTGCTTATTTCATGGGGTGTGCATTTTGTACCCGTAGGTGGTGCACCAGCAGCTATGGCACAAGCAACGGGTGTAGGAACAGGAACTGTGCAACTTGCCGCAGGTGCAGGACTTACAGGACTTGTATCCGCCGCAGCTGTACTTCCATTAATTGCCAATTATCCAGAATACCACGCACTTGCATTAGTGTTGGCATCAGGTACAATTGGTGCAATGATAATGATCTCATGTACAATGCTTGTAGGTTCATGGGTTTATTCATATGGTGTTGGATGCCCGCCTGCATCTGCAAAAATTAAATACGATCCAATTACAAAAAATAGACAAGATATATTTGTATCACAAGGAACAGAAGGGCATGGAGTTCCAACAATTTGTTTTGTAAGTGGTGCAATTGGTGGGGGCTTAGGAGGTCTTGGTGGTGCTATGATATATTATGCTACAATGGGAGTCACAACAGGACTTGCGCCAATTGATCATGTAGGAATTGCAAGTATTTTTTCAATAGGAATATTTTTCGTGAATGCTGTAATTGCATCATATAATATTGGTGGAACAATAGAAGGAGTCCATGACCCTAAATTTAAAAAATGGCCAAAAGCTGTAGTATCATCAGGCATTGTCACTTTTTTATGCGGACTTATGGCAGTAATAACAATAGGAGGTTTGTAATATGTCAGCAGGAGGTGCCGGAGAAGCATCAGGTGGTTCATATTCAAAAGACCATTTAATGATATTTGGAATAGTTGGAGGATTGCTTGGAATTTATGCTACACATTTTTTATCAGATTTTCATCCAGAACTTGCATTTATTGGTTCAATTGGTTCAATTTGTGCAATTATTTGGGGTGTAGATGCTGTAAGGCGAGTTTGTAGTTATGGACTTGGAACCGGAGTTCCATCCATTGGAATGTTAGCACTTGGAATGGGAGTTGTTGCAGCATTGTTTGGTTTATCAATCGCTGGATTTGCAGGACCAATTGTTGCATTTATAATTGCATGTATAATGGGGGTTGTGATTGGACAACTTGCAAATAAATATATTGGAATGAATATTCCTGTAATGGAACGCGTAATGGTTGAAATTGCAGGTGCAGGTGCACTTACAATAATGGGGTTCAGCAGTACAATTGCAGGCACATTTATGTTTGAAGAAATTATGTTTGCAACGGTCACAACAGGATTTATTGCTGTGGTGTATATTGCAGGAGGTCTTGCTATATTGCACCCATTCAATGCAAGTCTTGGACCAGATGAACAACAAGATAGAACTATTATGCTTGGTGTATTAGATGGTTCAATTGCTATGGCAGTTGTAGGAATTGCAGCAATGTCAATAGTAACAACAGTAATTGGGGTGGCTCTTATGTGTATAACATATATAAAGCATTATAAGTTTGTAAAGCGAGATGCATACAAAATTCTTGGAACTGGACTATTACCAAATAAGGAGGAATTAGAAGGATGAATTATATTCGTGTTGAACCAGATATAAATCTTATAATAGATCCTACAACTTCTCTTCTTGCAAAAGAACGAGATGATATGATTGAATATTCAATGGATTCTATTATGGAAAAAATAGATGAGCTTGATGAGATTACAGAAGATATTGTAAATTCACTTGCACCAGAGAAACCATTATTAAATTCATATAAAGGTCGTGAAAAAACTTCATATATAGCAGGTTTATATGCAAATGCATTTTATGGAATAGTGGCAGGTCTTTTAATTGCAGGACTTCTTGCATTAATATTGTCTTTTATACTTGCCAATAGAGGGGGTATTTAAAAATGGTAGATAAAAAAGAAGCAGCACCGGGTTGGCCAATTATAACAGGAGAATACAGTATAGGCGATCCTTCAAAGTGTGTCAATGTTGTAACATTGGGATCACATTTAGATGAAACACCAATACTTGAGGCAGGTGCATCATTAGTTGGTCCTTGTAAAACAGAAAATCTTGGTATTGAAAAAGTTGTTGCGAATGTTGTTTCAAATCCAAATGTTAGATTTTTAATTGTGGCAGGTTCTGAAGTCAAAGGGCATCTTACAGGAGAATCAATTTTATGTATTCACCAACATGGTGTGAAAGATGGGAGGATTATAAATTCCACTGGTGCGATTCCTTATATTGAAAATGTGACTGAAGAGGCGATTGCACGATTTCAGAAGCAAGTAGAATGTATCGATATGATTGGAAATGAGGATCTAAATGCAATCATTGCAAAAGTAAAAGAATATGATGCAAAAGATCCGGGTGCAATTGATGAAGATCCAATCGTAGTTGAAATAGAGGGTGGTGGAGAAGAAGGGGACGAATCCGCAGGTGCAAAACCACTCGCATCAGAAGTTGCAATTATTCAATCAAGAATTAAAAATATTGAAAGTGCTATGATTGAAGCAGGTAACATGAACAAATACCATTCAGGTGTGCATGCAGGTAAAGTCGAAGGAATTATGATAGGGCTTATAATTACACTTGGATTGTTAGGATTGCTTGTAGCAGGAGGTGTATGATATGACTGATAAATTAGAACAGGGAGTTCCAAAAATAACAAGTCCATCAATGTCTGCAATAGAATCAACAGTAGATAGTATAAGAGGTAGAGGGCAACTCATTGCAAGAAATCAAAAACTTGATTCTGGAGTATATTCAACAAATTTACTTGGTTTTTTAATTGGATTTATAATTGCAATAGTGTTTGTAATCGTAATTCCGATATTTATATGGGGTGTGATGTAAATTATGGATAAACAACTTGTAATACCATCTACGATGGTAGAAAAAAAAGAGTTTGAAGCTGTAATGAAACGGCTTGATCTAATTGATGAGAGAATGGAATTTTTTAACAGTGAATTATCTCAAAGAATGGGTCGAAAAGTTGGAAAAGATATAGGAATATTGTATGGTGCAGTAGTTGGTATATTAATGTTTTTAATATACTTAATTATATCTGCATAAATTAAATTAAAAATAGGTAAATATAAATGTTTAAATTCGATAAAAAGCAAGAAGTATTTGAAGTTGGCGGAGCAAAAATTGGTGGGCAACCAGGCGAATATCCAACAGTTCTTATAGGATCTATATTCTATGGAAAGCATAAAATTGTAAGTGATGAAGATGAAGGTATTTTCGATTTAGATGCAGCTAATACTTTGTGGGGCACAATGAAAGAAATGAGTGCTATCACAGGAAATCCTATCATCAATCAAATTGTAGGGGAAACTCCACAAGCAATTACAAGATATATTGATTGGTTTGTAGAGATAGAGGATGAGTGTGCATTTTTAATCGATTCATCTGCTGCTGATGTTAGAGCTGCTGCTGCAGAACATGTTACAGAAATTGGTGTTGCAGATAGGGCAATTCACAATTCTATTAATGCAAGTATTAGTGATGAGGAGGTAATAGCTGTTACAGATAGTGATATCGATGCTGCAATTGTATTAGCATTTAATGCAACTGATCCATCTGTAAAAGGAAAACTTGAAGTGTTGGAAACTGGTGGAGGGACAATAGATAAAGGATTGTTTGAAATTGCAAAAGATTGTGGTATAACTAAACCATTAGTGGATGTGGCAGCTATGCCGCTTGGACAAGGTGCAGGAGCTACTATGCGATCTGTTATGACTATTAAAAGTCAGTTTGGATATCCTGTGGGTGGCGGATATCATAACATGGCATCTGCATGGGATTGGATGAAAGTCTTTAAGAAACAACATGAAAATCCAAAAGAAATATTTATGCCTACTGATATTGGAACAAATCTTGTATCTCAAACATTGGGTTCAGATTTCCAATTATTTGGACCAATCGAAAGTGCTAATTTAGTATTCCCTGCAACTGCAATGGTGGATATTATTCTTGCAGAATCTGCAAAAGAGATTGGACTTGAAGTGAAAATTGATTCACATCCGATAAACAAATTACTTTGATTTAATTTTTTGTATAATCAATTCATGTATTAAAAATGATGGATTGATTGCAAATGTAAAAAATCATGTGTATTGTAATTGTAGTTTAATAAAACTACACGCAAAGGTTTATTCTTTAGAATAATCTTTGCATTTTTTTTATTTTTGTTGTATATAATTTGTAAATGTGGATTTTTCTGAGGAGAAATATGCAATTAAAAATATATCAAATTATTTTTGACATGTATTTTTTAATAGTGATTTTATTCTTTATTTTTTATATATTTTAAAAATACTTTTTGAAATTTAGAAGCAGTATTTTCTAACCATTCAACATATTCATTCCATTTTTCAGAATTATTTATATCGGCTTCTGATGAAATTTTAATTCTGCTAGCTTTTTTTCCTTCTAAAACCATCCATTCTAATTTCATATCTAATTCTTGCTCAATTTTTTCTTTCTGTTTTTCTAACTTATAAAATAAGTCTTTTGAATCTGGAATGTAAATCGTACAATCAATTCGATTTGATTGGCTATTGATTGCTAAAGCTATGTGTGCGTTTGAACTTCCAAAACTTATATCATACCAATGTTGAGGATATGTCTTTCTTAATCTTAGTTTAGAATTGTTAGTTTGAGCGTATTCTTTAAATTTATTCCAAAAATCAAATTGTAATAATTTAGTATCAGACAAAGCAGATTGCCCTGTTGATTTCTTTATAGCTTTTGCCCAATCATTTGGTTTTGAAATTATTTGAAATTTTGGAGCAAAGAGAGATTCTCCAATTTTCCATAATTCCATTTTTATTGCAAAGAAATTAATTTTTTCATCAGTGTGATCATTTAGCCAATCAATTGCTTGTTTATGTTCATCCCTAACATCTTTAACAATCCAAATAATTATTTCTGCATCATATCCAGAAGCATAAGTAATAATTTGCCCTAAATGAGAATTATCGGTTAATTCTAATTGATTTTCAATTATTACTTTTTTTCCAGTATTTTCTTCTTCGGCAAGAATATCGACACTAAATTTTCCAACACTTGCCTCAGTTTGAATTAATTGTAAACTAATTCCAATCTCATCACTTAAAAGACTTAAGTTTTCATATTCTGCTAACCATTTAGTAAAATCTAAAGCTTCATGATTCCAAGCTTTTCTTAGATCGATTTTTTGTAGTTTTCCAAGATTCATAATAATAGTATTAAAAATGCAAATTATATAAATGTTTTTAAAATTACTTTTATTCAAATATAAAAATTATTATCAATCAAAATTAAAAATTTAATTAGATGTAATTTTATATTTAAGCATCCATACTTGTATTACTAAATAATTATTTAAATTATTTTAAAAACATTTCGTGTATATATTTTCCCTAAACAACTCGATTTCATAAGTATTTCCTGTAACTGCAATGATGGATATTATTCTTGCAGAATCTACAAAAGAAATTGGACTTGCAGTAAAAATTAATTCACATCCGATAAACAAATTGCTTTGATTTAATTTTTTGTATAATCAATTCATTTGTTTAGCATATTCTCTAAGAGAATATGCGTTGGAGAAAATCTCTGATTTTCGATAAAAAAATTAACTGCAATATTATAATTGTGGTTTAATAAAACTACACGCAAAGATTTATTCTTTATAATAATCTTTGTATTTTTTTATTTTTGTTATATATAATTGTAAATATGGATTTTTCTGAGAAGAAATATGTAAAAATATATAATAAAAAAATGATTGAAAATATTAACCATAAATTACGCATATTAAAATTTGATTTAACATAAATTGATGCTAATTTTTTACAATAGCTAAATGCATATTAAAAATCTATTTTTTCAAAATTTTTATAAATAAATGCAATAACATTTTTATCAAAAATAAATTCTCTTATGTTTTACTTTATGTTTAAGTTCATCCATTTAACCTTCATTTAATTCGGAAAACTCATTCGGAAAACTCATTCGGAAAACTCATTCGGAACGAACGAACATTATTTGATGATAATTATAAAATGAAACATATGTATAAAAATTAAGAAAAATGACAGAGGTTTAGTAGAAAATCTTTGATAGCTCG
>JAAXQB010000171.1 GCA_012329085.1 Methanosarcinales archaeon
AATATTAAATCATGCCATATTAAATCATTTCTACAATTTCAAATTTTTTGGTTGATATTGTAACCAATTCTTTTTTTATAGTCCCCCACATTTTAAAATATTTTTTACTAATTTTTGAATTTTTCCTATTTTTTCAAAACTATAATCGGACAAAGTGAGAAAATAGAGTTTAAAAACTACATTCGATAAGAAATTTTTTTTTTATATATTTTATTTTTCATGCATCTTTACCCATTATTCATAAACATATAAATACATTTGCAAACTTTTTTAATTGTTGGCACATTCTTTGAAATGAATGGTCATTTATTTTTCAAAAAGAATATATACACATTATTTCAATCTTTATATTTTCTAAAGTTTTTTTCCAATTCTTCAAATGAAGAAATGTCATATTTATAAAAACTTTTTTCATCAACATAAACAAAATCATATTTAATTTTGTTCTGAGATTTATTCACATCTTCGCACCATTGTTTTAATCTTTGAGTTTTTAAAGGAACATCTAAATCTTCTCTGCCTTTTGTTTCAATAATGAACATTTCTTTTTCATTTTTTTTAACTATAAAATCAGGATAGTAATTGGAAATATTTCCAACAGCATTTTTATAATCTATTTTGAAATGAACTCCAAAATAATTTTTTACATAAGAAATAATGTCTTTACAATTTTCTAAGAAATTTGCAAATCTTAATTCTAATTGGTTATCACCAATTATTTTATTAAAAACACTTTTCTTTGGAACTAAATATTCTTGGTCGTTAACAACAAAAGGTCTGCATTTGCTTATTTTAATATAATTTCTAATTTCAGAATTTCCTTTGTCTTGAATTGTTAAATCATTTATTTCTTTTTTAAAAGTTTTATTTATTGTTTTTGTAGATTCAATTTCAGAAAGATTTCTAAGAGTATTTGAATCTTCTAAAATTATTTTTTTATCAAACAATTCATTTTGTATAAATATTTTAACTTTTCCATATAAAATATCATAACCACTAATTAATCTTAATTCTTTCATAATATTTTGTGTAAAAAAACCAATTGCACCTTGATAATTTATAATTGAATTTGTATTTAACACTATTTTATGATGAATTTCATCTTCTTCTTCCCCTTTGTTAACAACAGGTTTGAAAATAATTTCTTTTTTCTCTTCCTCAGAAAATTCTTTAAATTTTACTTTTTTATATTTGAATTTTGTAACATCCAAATCAGAAAGATTTTTATATTCTCTAAATATTCTTGGAGTTAGAATGGGAATTTCAATATCTAATTTTTCAATATCTTTTTTCTTATTTTCGTTATCTATCTCAACAACAAGAGGAGTTTTTGCAGGAGTTCTGTCCCCCATTTTTCTCTTTTCTATCTCCACTCCTTCACTTTTTATAGATTCAACAAATTCCATAAATGCAGGAGTTCCAACAATACTAACATATTCTTTAATATTTTGACCTCGATACATTCTTCTTAATCCTCTTCCTAATGTTTGTTCTGGTAAGATATTACTCTTTGCAGAATATGCTCTTAATCCTACAATTGTTGTGACATTTTTCACATCCCATCCTTCTTTTAACATTAAGACTGAAACAATTGCTTTGTATTTACTGTCTGGATTGTCTATATTATTTGCAGCATCCCTAAGTTTTTTTAATTCTTCTTTTTTCTTTCCAGTTGAAGATTCAGAAATTTCTCCATTATTTTTAGTATGAATTACTAACACGGCATCTTTTAAATCAGAATAAGTTTTTTCAAGATATTTCTCAACTTCATCACAGTTTTTGGTATCATCTGTCATAATAAACAAAATTGCTTTTTTTCCTGCTTTAATTTGCTCATTATAAACTTTTTTCCACTCTTCATATCCTAAATGAATAAAATCTCTATACTTTTCTGTAAAATTTGAACTTTTTATTTCATTTAATTTTGCTCTACTTGCTTCATCTGGAACAATTGGACTTTTAACTACATTTTGATAAATTGCTTCTACGAGTGCATAATCTGAAATGGTTTGAACAAAAATCGATCCATTTGTTTGTTTTGGTGTTGCTGTTGTATCGATTTGTAGAGATACTTTACTTCCTTTTTGTAAAAGTTTATTATGAATATCTTCAAGTGATTTAAACCAAGCCATTCTTTCATCATGAATGTGATGTGCTTCATCATTCATAATAATTAATTCATCAATATCTCTCACAATTTCACTTAAATCAATTTTTGATTCATTGGTTTTTCCAACTGGCTTTTTTCCAAGATAATAATCCATTGTATTATCATCTTCTGCGGTTGGAGTTTTTGTTTTGCTATCATAAATTCTATGAATATTTGTTAAGAAAATATTTCCTACATTCCTTACTATATTCGCATCGTCTTGAATATGTAAACTTAATTGAAAATCATCATTCCAGTTTTGTCCTTGAAAACCATTTGGTGGAAGAATTGGATCTTCATGAAAAATTCTTAATCCATCAAAATCTGCTCTAATTCTATCTAAGACAATAATATTTGGAGTTATTATTAAAAAATTTCTTGATAAATCTGAATCGTCTTCATATAATTTATGAAAATAACTCCATGCTAACACTAAACTTAAAATTTTTGTTTTTCCAGAACCTGTTGCCATTTTTATAACAAATCTTCGCCATGTTTCAGCAAACATCCCAGTAGAAACCGCCTCAGAACTATCATATCTTAGTAAATCGTGTTTATCTTGAACTTTAACAACTTCATACAAATAAATTATAGATTCTAATGCTTCTCTTTGACAAAAATAATACTTAAAATTAGAAATATTTCCCTCTGAATCTTCAATCGGATGTTCTGTTTTAAACCACCAGTTTAATAGTGCTTTACTTGTTTCACTTATTCCTTCATAATCAGAGTCTCTCCATTGTTTTACTTCTTTTCTTATTTTATCTACTAATGGAGGAAGTAGTTTTTGATAACCTTCTTCTCTTAATGCTTCATCTGCTGGAAACCATCTAATAGATGGATCTAATATTTCATAAGGTGATTTTGGAAAATTTTCATGGAGTGCCATTATTTATCCTTCCCTTTAACTTCAATTATTTTCATAGTATCGTTACCAAAAATATCTACAACTTTGATTGCTATTTTCTTTTTTCCAATAATTTTTCTAAATGGAGTTTTTAATTCTAATTTTCTATTTTTCTTTGTTCTAAATGATTGCCATTCGTTTTCAAAAATATAATCGCCTGTCCATTTTTCTTCGTATTCTTTTTCAAAATCTAATGTTCCAGTGTGTTTTTTTTGTTTTTCTATTTTGATTGTTTCTTTTTTGCTTTCAAAATCAAAATCAACTGCCCAATAATCAATCCAATCTGTCCAGCTTTTAATTAGAGTTTCTCTTGTTACAATCTCATATTTATTTTTTGAAATTTTGATTATAGTTCCATTTTCAATAAGGATTTTATTAGAATTGTTTCTTAAATTTTCCTCGACGTGTTTAATTGAATCTTGATTGTAAAATACTGAAAATTTGGCTAATTCAATAGCGATTTTATCTCCTTCATAAATTGGAATTACTTCAATATATGAAACATCTGTAAATACTACTTGATTTTTTTCAATTGCTCTTTTATCAAACACATCTCTTGGAATGTATTTTAATTTAAGAGCAACTCCTCTTTGTTTTGCTTCTTCTTGAATGTGTGGAAATAATCCCATCTCAAATTCAAATGCTAAAATATCAACTCTTGTTAATGTATTTTTAACTGCTTCTTCGATACATTCTTCAACAAATAATCTTCCAACAGGTAAGTTTATAGGACCTATTGCAACCATTCTGTTTAATTTTTTTCCAGAGAATGTAGTAAATCCTTGAATTAATTCTGCTTTATATGCATGGAGTATTAATTCAATAAAATCTCGTTCTTTTTTTGCTAATTGTTTTTGTTTTTCTTCGTCTCTTAGATTTGGATTAACTCCAACATAATGCTGTCTTTCATATTTTCCAAGATTTAATATTTCAAATGCTCTGAAATTTTTTCCATCTGATTTTAATTGTCTTTGAATGCCAATCATTCTTTTTCTTGTGGTGTGGATTGCGAATTTTCCTAAATCTGAACCAATCCATTTTCTTCCTAATTTTTCAGCAACTGCAAGAGTTGTTCCTGAACCACAGAAGAAGTCAGCGACTATATCGCCTTTGTTTGAAGAAGATTCAATTATACGTTTCATTAATGCTTCTGGTTTTTGTGTAGGATATAATCTTCCTTTAGATGTTGCAATCATTCCTATATCATTCCACCAATCTTTTACATTAACAAGAGTGTATGGACCCTTACCATCATTATCATCATATAATGTTACATTTTTATTTCCTGTACTATACCCAATACCCATATATGATTTTTCTTTGGTAGAATTAAAAATAAATTGTTCCGATTTTCTATAAATAAAAATAGTATCATGTTTTTTTGCAAATTCTTTGTTTCCCGCTCCTCCCGATTTATAACACCAAATTATTTCGTTTTGAAATTTATCCCTACCAAATACTTCATCTAATAATAATCTTATATAACCCGAAACTCTATAATCGCAATGAACATAAATACTTCCATCATCAGCAAGTAAATCCCTCATTAACACTAATCGTTCATACATCATAGCAATAAAACTATCCGCGCCCTTGCCCCAAGTATCCCTATAAGCCAATTCCTCTAAAACATTGGGTTGTTTTGTAAATTCATCATCCCCAATTTTAATTTTCATAGAAAAATCAGCACCAACATCAAAAGGAGGGTCAATATAAATTAATTTAATTCCGCCTTGCTTTTCAATTTCTTCTCTTAAAGGACCATTTTTCAAACTTGAAAGAATTAATTTATTATCTCCCCAAATTAATTTATTAATCCAGCCACCAATTTGCCTTCCTTTAATGTCTGTATCTAAATCTAAAAATGTTAATTGTTTTGCTTCTCCAGAATCACCTTTTCTTGGCTCATCTACTTGTTCAATTATCTGAAATGGAAGGACAATATTTGTAATTTCTCCAGATTTTCCATTCCAAACTAATTCAACTTCTCGCTTATCTCCAAATAATAAAAATCTATATTTATCATCTAATGGAATGCCATTTTTTAGATTGTTATTAATATCTCTAAGTTCATTATCAGAAAGTATAAGCTTAGTTTTTGTTGTATATCTTGAATTTACTTGTTTTTTACTTGCCATGTTTAAATGAATAATGATTGTGATTGATAAAGTTTGTTATTAAAGTGCTACTTTTAATAAATATAAAATGAAAATGTCTTGAATAAATGCATCCTTATTTTTTTAAAAGTAAGAAAAAATTAAATATAGTAAAAGAAATTGTTAAATAGAAATTATAAAAATGATGAATATGTAATAAATATATTAAAAGCAAAAAGAATAGCAAAAATCAGAGGAACATATTGTTCAACTTTGGTTAGTAATATATATCCGTTTGATTCTTTCTTTTTTATCAAAATATCACATTCTTTAATATAAAAACTAAATGGCAAGTATTGTTCCATTTCATGGATAACTTTAAACTTTCCTGAATTAAGTTGCCTATAAGAACGAATGTGTATATACCATATAATACATAATGCAAAACCTAAAATACTTATAATTATAAATAATACAACTATTTGGAATTCATTCAATACATTCATACCCATGACAATAAATATTAAAGTAAGGAATACAGATAAAAGTGAAATATAAAACATATTTGTTCGCTCTCGTCTATCACTTATTCGGTCTGCCATTTCGACATACAATTTATATTGCTCTAACAAGTGCTCATTAAATTGCTCGCCATATTCTTCTTTTTTCATAGGGACTAACTCCTTATTGCATTCATAATGAAATTTATATTTTTACCATTTACAATTATAATATATGTAAAATTAAGAATGTTTCCTTATTGCACCCACAACAGAATCTGTATTCCATCCTACTATTTCATCAGCATTTTCTTTAACAACTGTGGAAATGTTCGTTTGAGCCCAAGGTCTTATTGCAATAATAGGTTTAGGACCCTGAAACTCGTTTTTTGCTATGTGTATTTCATTATTAATCCAAGTGCTGTAAGTCACATAAACTCCTGCTGGAATTAGCACAACATGGCACGGAGATATTTGTCTTTTTATAGCCTCATATAGCTCGTTAGAATTAGGCGCATTATGAATTGGATCATCTCTTGGGACGGAGTAATCTTTAAAACTGAAATACTTTTTTTTCTTAAGGAGTGTTCTGAGTTTCTTATAAGTGTCGCTGTAATTCCAAGAATGACTTATAAATATGTTGTAAGTTTTCATTTTTTTTCATCTCTTTTTTATTTATATTTTATTTAATGTTTTAAGGAAAATTTTGATTAGCTCATTCAGAATAAATGAGCGTTTATATTACTTTTTCATAATAGTAATA
>JAAXQB010000111.1 GCA_012329085.1 Methanosarcinales archaeon
AAAACAAAATTCAAAAGGAAATCAAAGCAAAACAATGGAAAATTTTAAAAGAAAATCAATAGCATCATTTTTCATCATGCTATTTGTAATATGCACTTTTTCACCAATGATGGCAGTTGCGGCTACACATCCACCAGATAACTTCACTCTAACTACACACACCATTGGAAATGGTATAGTAACAATAGATCCAAATCTAACAGAATTTGTAAATGGAACTGTGGTAAATCTTACAGCAGTGCCTGATCCTGGATGGCAGTTTGTTAATTGGACAGGAGATATTACAGAAACAGAAAATCCAACAACCATAACAATGGATGCGAATAAGACCGTAATTGCAACATTTGTACCTGATGAACCAATTCCAGTCCCAGGACTTACGCTCATCGGACAAGTTGCATCATCAAGCCTACTTCTATCAATAACTGCCTTTGGATTGATGAAAAAGAAGAGAGATTAATTTCCTCTCTTTCATTTTTTTTTAAATAAAATCTCATTAAAACAATTTCATTCTACATGAAAAAAGCAAAAAGCAAAAAAAAGAAAAATATTTTTTTTGAAAATATTGAAATATTAAAAATTGCATTTACATTTGCATTACTTGCTTTTGCATTTAATTTTATTTATTTTAAAATAGTTGGAGATGACTACATAGCAAGGTCATTTACGGCAACATTAGTTACACATATACTTAATTTAGTTAGTATATGTGCCACAGTGAAAGGTCCATTAATATTTATGACTGGACTTACATTTGATGTGGTTAGTGATTGCACTGGCATATTTTCGATTATTGTTTTTTGTTCAGCTATATTTGCATATCCAACTCAAATAAAACATAAAATAATAGGTCTTGCAGGAATTCCAATTTTGTATATCATGACAATCATACGAATAGTTTCCACAGCTTTTGTAGGATTGTATATACCTATTTTATTTGATTTCGTTCATGTAGTTTTGTGGCAATTATTTCTTATTCTTACTATTGCAATTTTATTTATATTGTGGAGAGATGAAGTTGTACTGAAAGGAAGTGATAGAAGTTGAATTTACACAATTTGTATAATGAAAAAAAATATGTACGATTATTAATACGATTTACGATTTCATTTATACTTGTATATATTATATGGATTCCTTTTGCATCTATTTATGGGTGGTTAATACTTGAAGGTACCACGCTATATTTCAATTATATTGCAGGCGTGGAGGGACATTTCGATACAACACCAAGTGTTTTATTTTTACAAGGGATTCAAAGTAATGTTCCTCCATTTGTTGCATTGGTGCTTACAACAGAGACTTCTTTGAAAAAAAGTTTTAAAATTGCACTTCTTGGAATTCCAATTCTTTTTGTTTATCAAGTAATATCAAAGATAGTTCAAGTTTATATGGAATTTCCAAATACAAGTGAAATGTATATTATATTTGTGAATTTTGTTTCTGGAACTGGTAATGTTGCACTTCCAATTATTCTTTGGCTTATATTTTATATGAAGATCTCACATCCAAAATCTAAGGATTGATGATTGTATGTAAGTTGTAAATATATATGGTGTATTTTTGAATGGGTATATATTTTAAAAACCATGATTTTTATTTTTTCATAAATATCTAAAATATTTTATCATTTTTTTTAAAAATATAATGTGATAAAAAATTTTATATTAATAATAGTAAAATGATAAAAATTATATAGATTTATAATTAAATACCCCTGTTAAATAAAAATAATATACTTTTAATTTAATTTCATGTAATTAATTTAACTTTATATATGTTTAATATATTTATAGATGTTATTATACATTTATTGTATTTATATATACATAACAAATTTCTATGATTTTTATATTTATTTTATATATGATTTAATTTTAAGAATACAAATTTATGATTTTAATAATTTTTATATGGCATATAACTTCTAAGCATCACGATTTTAAATTATCATGCATTATTTTCTATTTTTATTTATGTTAATATTTGATGTTATAAAATGTCAAATGTTTATTTTATACATTTGAATAAATATAAGACTAAAACTTTATATATGATGATGTTATTTATATTATTGTAGATCCCAATGGGATTGAAAGTATGCAGATGAAATAATTTAATATAATATTTTTGAGAAATCTATTCTCTTGTATTGATTGCATGGGTGGTTCAAATTATATACACATGTGCGTCATATTAAATAATTATAGGATCTATGCAAAATATTTATTAAAATTATATTAATATAATATTTTAAATATATTGTGGCAAATCTGTATATCAAAACACAACAAAACAAAACAAAATAATAAACAAGGAGAAATCTAATGAACGAAATTAATAAGAAAATTTCAGCAGTGTTTTTAGCAACACTAATGATAGCATCAATATTTGTGGCAATGGTCACACCAGTTGCCGCAGCTCACGAAGTTACGATAGACAATGTAGCTCCATTTTATGTACAACCAGGTGGAATAGTAAATGTTGAATTTACTATCACTCCAAGTCATGCAATGGAAGATGTAGATATATCCATCCATAGGGATAATGTAACTATTGGTAGCTTTAGTAATACATTCACAGATCTTACACCAAATGTACCAATAACTCGTACAGCTAATATTGAAATATCCGATGTAGCTGAGGAAGGTACATTTCATGTGGCTATAGAGAGTTCTGGTGTAAACAATCCACCATGTAATGATGATCCTGTTGTTAGTGAATCTGATGCATTAAAACATGCGATACATGTAGATGGCACTGCACCGCACAAAGTATGGGGCGCATGCCCAGCTGATGATGCAATAGTAGAATTTCCACGAACTGATCAAACTATCACAGTTACTGTAGAAGATAATATTCAAACAAATGGAGAAATTACACTAAACTACTTTAGAGAAGGCTTTGATGAAGTGCCACAACAAATAGTTATGGCTGGAATGCCTGGTATCTCTACTGAATACTTTGCAACTATTGATGATACTGTAGTGGTAGATGGCAACAATGTATCTTATTGGATAACTGGTACAGATGCGGCAGGAAATAATATATCAGAAGAGTTAGGTGGCACTCAAGCAGATCCATTAGCTACATATACTGTAGTTAGAAGAACACTTTCATTTGTATATATAACTCCAGGTTCTGTGGATGATCCTGTGGATGTTGTAATGAAAAATAAAGTAGATTTTAATTTCACAGCACACGATCAATTCAGTAATCCGTATGATGAAGTCGAGATAGATGATG
>JAAXQB010000054.1 GCA_012329085.1 Methanosarcinales archaeon
CTCTTTTGGTCAAACGATGGCAACCAATATATTAAGACTTTTAGATAAGACAATCAGTCATGATGAAATCACTCGTTTTTTATTATCACATTCGGAAAGCAAATTTGGAAAGCACATTCGGAAAGCACATTCGGAACGAATGTGCGTTAGAGAAAATCTTTGATTTTTGAACGAATGTGCGTAAACACTCATTCTTTCAGAATGAGTTTAAGAAAATCTTCGATTTTCGAACGAATTGGCTTTCCAAACAAGCAAACGCTCATTCGTTCCGAATGAGCTATTAAAAATTTCTTTCTATATAGTAATTTTATAAATTATACTCTCTAAAAAAGTGATTAAAAATATCAATCCGCGAATTATACATATTAAAAGTTAATTTGACATTAAATTTTTTACAATATATAATTGCATATATTATTTATAATAATGCATATTTTTCTATGAAGAATATGCTATCTAATATTTTATAGATATCATATAGGAGAAATTTATAAAATGTGGTTTTTAAATAGACGGCATATTTAAATAATTAATTTATAAAAATTTTAAATCTTTAATTTAAGATATGTGGTAATAAAAATTATGTTGAGATTATATATTTTTTAGATATGACATTATCACAGATTAAAAATTTACAACAGTCCCAAGTCTTTAATTTAAGCTATATATTAAATGAATTAGATTATTAGAGCGAAAAATTAGAAATTTCTTATGAACAATCGTTTAACGCTCATTTTTTTCCAAGAATGAGCTTTGTAAAGAACGAGTGTTAAGTATATAACTTTACAAATTATATACAATATAAAAATTAAAATTTACTTATATATTCAATAACTTCTGCCTTTTTCTTAATTTCTTCCATTAATGGATGATGCAAATGTTTTTTTTCTATAACAAATGTAAATTTTGCATTTGGATTTAATTGAATAAGTTGTAGTGTATTTAAAAGTGCTGAATTTATAGATTCATAATCATGTTCTTTTACAACTTCTGCATTGAATGGATATACTTCATCAAGTTCAGAAGGTATTGAACCAAATGGTGGTTTAAAAGTTAATACATTGTCATATTTTTCATCTTCGTTTGATGATTTTATTCGTATGATTGCACTGCCTTCAATTGTAAATCTGTTCATTCGTTTCTTAAATCTAAGTATTTCTGGACGATTTGCAGATTCAGGACCACAATAAAAAAATGTTGATTTTGAAGCTGGATCAAATAATTCCATAGATGATGAATGTGCATACATTTCTTTCAAACCATCCAATAAATACGGATGTGCACGGCATCTAAGTTCTACAAGTTCAAGTAAATTTCCATCTCTTATGGCTTGTTTTATATGTCGTATTTCTGCAAATGTCACAAATAAATTGTGTTGTGCCAAAAGTTCCTTATAATTTTTTGCACTTTTAAACTCATTTGCAGTATGGCTACTACATATTGGGCAAACACAAGGAAGATAATTTAAATTGCTAAGATGATGCGTGCCTTCTGTTGTTATGTATCGCCCATCCTTTGCATATAATGCATATGCAGCAGAATCAAATAAATCCACACCAAGAGAAACGGCAAGTGCAAATATCATTGGATGCCCTGCTCCAAAAAGATGCACAGGTGCTGTTTTAGAAAGATCATTTTTAGATGCAGCTATCACATTTACTAAATCTTTATATCGATAAGACTCCATTAAAGGCACAACTGCACCAATAGGATATAAATCAAAACCAATATCTGAAACTTCTCTTGCAGATTTTCCTCTAAGATCTGTATAAGTAGAACCTTGAATAGGTCCTGAAAGAAGCATGTCTGAATCTGTTTTTTGTGTATAATCCTTAGCTTCTCTCAATCGATTTAAAGTTGTTTCAAGTTCAGATTCTGCACGACTTCTTGATACAAATGGTGGTGTTGGAATATCTAATGGAACTCCAATATCTGAACCTATTTCTTGTTGAAATTTTATGACTTCTATATTGTTAATTTCAACTTCTCCATAAACTGATAATTGAAATGATCCCGAATCTGTCATAATCGGACCATCAAATCCAATAAGTTCATGCAATCCTTTTTCTAATGCAAAGCTTGCAAGCTTTTCATTTCGATAAATAATATAGGAATTTGCAATAAGAATTTCTGCACCAAATTTTCGCATCTTTGATGGGTCAATAATTCTAATATTTGGATTTATAACAGGCATTACCGTAGGTGTTTCTACTATTCCATGCGGTGTTTTTAATTTACCGATGCGTGCATTGGCATCTTTTCGGATTATGTCAAATATGTGTGGCATTTTAGTATGGTATAATAGTAAAAAATTAAGTTTCCATTAACTCTTTCACAGAATATAATTCTTGTGTAATTTGAATTAATCGAAGCCAAGTATTTAAAGCAGAACGCATAGAAGTTAAATCTTTTGAAGTGATAATTAGAATAAGATTTGAATTTTTAATAAAAAGTTCAATAGATGATCTCTCAAATGCATGATCTTCAAGTTCAAGAATAAGCGATTGCAATGATTTATTCACACATTTCATTTCAAAAACATATTCTGCTTTTATTTTCATAAATTTTTAAATTTTAAAATGTATTGGATTGTGAGCTGTTTTTATAATTAATAATACAATTTTTGTTATAGTATATAACTTGTAAAATTATACATTCAAAGAAATTTCTAATAGCTCATTCAAAATGAATGAGCGTTATCTTGTTATCTTTATTTGTTCTAAATACTCAAATTCTTTTTCAATCGATAATGTTTTTTGAGACGGTTGCAATCTTTCCAATGTCACTTTTATTGCCTGTTCTGATTTATCTATACCAATCCAATATCGCCCTAACTTTTGTGATGCTTTAAGTGTTGTTCCAGAACCACAAAAACAATCAAATATTATGCTGTCTTTATTTGAAGATGTTTTAATAAAAAGTTCAAGTAAATCTAAATTTTTTTCAGTAGGATAGATGGTTTTTGAGAATCTTTAAATTCTAAAATATCTTGAATTTTTTTACCATCTTTTTCATCGGCATATATTTTTTTTCTTGGAACTCCTGTTTTTGACCATTCTATTAATCCTTTCACATCAAGTTCTTCTAACACATTAGGGGCACTCCTCCAATGCCTTCCCTTAGGTGGCATCATACCCCTCCATTCTTACCCTGTGCGTCCATTTATAGTTTCTCCAGGGGCATGAATTGGTATTGTGGTATATTTTCTACCATATTCATCCTACTTTTTTGAATAATCTTTTAATATC
>JAAXQB010000143.1 GCA_012329085.1 Methanosarcinales archaeon
AAGGAAATAATTGCCTTGAGAAAAATTTTCTTTATTTATTTTTATAGTATTTTTATCTTTTGTAGTAAAAATAATTTTATCTAAAACTTTGCTTTCTTTTTTCCAATTTTGTACTAAATGCTCATCTGCATAATTTTCGTAAGGAAAATTTTTTTTAAATTCTTCTTTTGAAAGCGTTTGATATTCTGGAGCTTGCCATTTTCTTTTTATAAAATAATTTTTAGGCTCTTGCAAAGCCCAAATTGCTACTTTAACTTTAGTTGATTCAAATTCTCCATTCAAATTGGTAGAATTTATTTTTATTTCTTCAAAATCTTTTATCAATAATTTTTGTTTAATATTTGTAGAAAGCAATAAAGCTTTTTCGCTAACACGCACAAAAGAATTTGCAGAATGTGTTTCGCCGTTTACATCTATTATATCTACATAAACGGTGTAAGTAAAAGTAGGCGAAAATTTGTTTGAAACAGTTTTGTCTGACTGTGCTAAAAAATTTATTTCAAACTCACCTTTATCGTTTGTTTTGCTTGTGCCGTTTATTATTTCTACTTCTGGAGAAGTTGGCATATATCCCCAGCGATACCAAACCCAATAAGGAAAGTTTGCGTTTCTAATTACTCTATATGTTACATCTGCACCGTCAAGTGCTGCGCCAGAATATGTTTTGGCAAAACCCTTTATGCTTACATTTTCATCTAGTTTGTATGTTCCTGTTATAGGTTTTATTTCAACTTCAAATTGTGGTCGTTTATATTCTTCTACAGAAATTCTAATACTTCCATTAGAATTTTTTATGGTCATCATTCCATTTAATCTGTCATCTGGTGTTACAAAAGAACCACTAAAAGAACCGTATTCGTTTGTTGTAAGTTCTAAAGATTTTATTTTTTGCCAATTTACATCTACAAACTCTACTGTTGTTTTATAATCTGTTTTTAAAGTAGATTTATCGCCTTGTTTTTCTATAACTATTCCTTTGAAATAAACTGTTTGCCCAGGTCTATAAATGGCTCTGTCTGTATAGAAAAAAGTTGTAGTTTTTGCAGGTGTTGTTTGCTTGTGATGTGGATAAAGAGAATAACTACTAGTATTTAAAATGTCGTCCTTATGTGTGAAAACAATATAAAAACTTGAACCGTGTTTGTTTATTTTTATATCGGGATACTCTACTTTAAACATTCCTTTTGTATTTGTTTTGAATGTTCCTTTGTTTATTGTTTTATATTTTCTTGTTTTGTAGTCATAATACCTTATAAATAATTTTGCACTTACATCAGAAAGTGGTTTTCCTGTTTCTCTATCTGTAACAAAAAATTCTTTTGTGCTGTTATTTATTTTTCTTGAGACATACGAAATATTAGTTACCATAATAGAACTATATTGAAAGGTAGCATTAGTATATTCAAATTTTTCGTTGTTTGATGTTAGTAAAACATAATGTCCTTTTTGTAAAGCCTCAATAAGTATTTCTGTAGAGCGTGAATTAAAATCTTTATCGTCTTTTAAGGAAGTACTCCAAGTTTTTTCGGGAGAAATAGATAATAGTTTTTCGTGAATAAATTTATGTTTATTATCGGCTGTTCTATTTGCTAACCAAGTAGAATATTTATCGAAATCTACTTTTATTAGTTTAAAATAAACTTTATCTATATTTTTATATGATATTAATGCTTTGCGTACTTTAGCTGAACTTACATAGGCTTCTGTTTTTATACTTAAAGTTTTTTCTTTTACTTTGTCTATAAGCGTTTTGCATTGTTGCGAACCAAAATTATTTTCACTTATTGCAAAGGCTTGCCTACAAAGTTCTAATACTTTTTTGTTTTCATCTTTATATTTTAAACCTTGTTTTAAGTTATATTTTTTGCTATTGTTAAAATGAACTAAAGCAATTTTATAAATAATTTCTGTACTACTTGGCGAGCTTTTATATGTTTCTAAAAAAGTAGTTAAAGCATTATAATACAATTCGTCATTGTTTGGCAAAACACTATTGTTTTTTACAAAATATAATCTTTTTAGTTCTACTGAAATCAAAGCAGTTTTATCTTCATCATAAAGATGTGTTTTGATGAGTTTTTGCAATAAAATAATGCCATAATTTTTTAAATTTGAACTATCTTTTATAACAATATTTTTGTTTACGAAAGTTTTTCCTAATGCAAAATAATCTTCATCATCTACTCTAAAAGTTTCTTTGGCTTGCGTAATATTTGGTTCTTCATTTATAAAAAAATCAATAGCACGGTGCGATAAAAAGTCATATAAAAAAGGTCTAATTTTTTCTGTTGTATTTTGGTCAAAATCTTTTCCTTGCGTTATTATTTCTGTATAAGCATTGATAGGTGTTCTGCTTAAATTATCGACATTTTCAAGAGAAAGTAAATAATATTTTGTAGTAGCTTCAATAATTTTTCGAATATCCCAAGTTTTAATATCTGTTTCATCTACACCATCAGTATGTGTACGTTTTTGAATTTGCCAACGGTTGTTTTGGTAGTAAGACCAATACTGCTCTGCAATGATTGAATATATAATACTTCTGTTTGTGGGGTTTGCTTTTTCTGCTTCTTCTTTAAATAATGTAAGTGTTTGGTTAAAAGAATTTTCTTTTAGGCTTTGCTCGTATCTTGCTTTGTAAAAAAGTGCTTTTATAATTTGCTCACCATTGTTTGTTTGTTGTGCTTTTTGTAAAATATTATTCACAACTTCCAAAGCAGATTTTGGCAATCTTTTTTGGTCAAAAGCTACAATCTCTTTCCATTGCGAAGCATAATCGTCTCCTTTTGGTATCATAATGGTTCGTTTTTTTATAGATGGACGACTGACTTTAAAGCTTGTAAAAGCAAAAAAACTAATCGTAAGTAGTAATAGTATGGTTCCAAATTTTTTCATAGTATGTTTCAATTAAGAATTTCAAAAATAGCATCTTTCAAACTATAATCAACTGACTACAGACCAAAGACCAATATATAGATACAAAAGTACTGCCAATTCCATAAAGCATTGCAAAACTATTGTTTCAAGGCTTATTAATTATTAAGTTTTGGTCTTTTAAAAAATCTATATTTGTTACCCATTGTCATATTAAAAAGCGTCCATTTATAAATTATTGTTGTCCGACAAAAAAAAATAATAAAATCTTGAAAGACAATAGGATTGGTACTTAATAACAAGTTTGTAAGACAAGGCTTGGTTTATAAAAATCCTTGTAAAAATCTAGTATTAGTTCTTTATCCTTATACTTATCTATTTTCTAATAGTGTAGCGTTCTATTTATCTTAATACTGCTAAAGACAGAGCTCAGTCAGACAATAGACAATAATCATTTATAATAGTAATGATTTGACAGATTAAATGCAGTTTGTTAATTATATTTGCAATAAAATATAAAATATATTATATTATATTGCATTATGAAAAACATTTTTCTTTTTTTAATTACTGTAGCTTCTTTTCTATTTGAACAGACAATAAGTATGAGTGAACCTTTATCTATCGGTTATTACAGAGGTGTATCTGGCAATGCGGTATAAAGATTTTAAAGTTATTTATTTTATTTTTCAAAAGCGAAAACTAAAGCATCGTGAAATTTTTGTCCATATTTTCTAATTATTGGTTCTTTCAAAAATTGATAAACCGAAACTTTTTCTTTTTCACCTAAAGAGCAGGCTGCTTTACAAATATCCCACTCTTCATAATTTACTGCTTCATATGTTGTATACTTTGTTATTCGTATTGGATATAGGTGACAAGAAATTGGTTTATAAAAATCTATTTTTTTATCTTTATGGGCCTTTTCTATTCCACAATAAGAAAAACCATTTTCATAGTTTACAAAAACACAGGCTTTGCCTTTTATTAGCTGAGTATTGTAGGTTTTTGTTTCTTTGCTATAGTAATGTAGTCCTTTTTTTTTATTACATT
>JAAXQB010000254.1 GCA_012329085.1 Methanosarcinales archaeon
CAGCCGAATATTGGATATGATGAAAATACAGGAAAAGAATTATTATTTTTTGTAACCGATAGAGCAGATGCCGCAGGTGGACGCAATGGCGATTTGGATATTTATTGTAGTATTATTGAAGCTGATGGAAAAGTAAATACTCCTGCAAAATTGAATATCAACACAGAGGAGGACGATATAACGCCATTTTTTAATAAAAAAAATAAGACACTATACTTTAGTTCTGAAGGATACCAAGGGTTTGGAGGGTTTGATATTTATCGGTCTGAAAAAATAGGAAGTGATTACGCCACACCCGTTTCGATGGAAGCACCTCTTAATTCTAGCTACGATGATTTTTATTTTTCTACAGATGAAGAGTTTGAAAATGGATACTTTTCTTCTAATCGACTAGGAGTAACTTTTGAAGGGGAAGGAATGGAAACTTGTTGTAGTGATATTTATAAATTAGAGATTATCCAAGTGGAGTTGTTGGCGTTTACATTTAATAAATTAGTCAATACAGAATTGGACAGTTGTACCGTAGCCTTGTACGACGTGGCAACAGGTGAAAAGATAGAACAACGATTAAATCCAGCAGGCAACGATTATTATTTTCCATTAGATTTGGAAAAAGAATATATGGTCATTACCAAAAAAGAAGGGCGGTGGACAATCGACACAACTTATGTGAACACATTAGGAATTACAGAAACCACAACACTTCAAACGGAGTTGAATTTACTTCCTGATGTTGACTTAATTACTAATACTTTTGACAAAAATACAGAGGAAGAATTGATAGGTTGTACGTTTGAATTTTATGATGAAACGACAGGTGAGTTGATTTATAAAACTGACCGTATAGACGATAATCGTTTTTATAGCAAGTTGGAATTTGGGAAAAAATATAAAGTGGTAGCGTCCAAAGAAGGATACTCTTCTGATGAAGTTTCTTTTACTACTTCGGGGTTAACTACTCCAAAAACATTTGAATTTCCACTTTATTTAGAACCAGAATTTGATATTGTCAACTTATCAGTCATTCTGTATTTTGACAATGACGAGCCAGATAAACGAACAAGAAGACCCACTACCTCTCGTACCTACAAAGAAGCTTATTCTGAATATGTAAAAGAGGAACGAGTTCAACAGTTTTTAGTTGAAAATGGAAAAGGACTAAATGGAGAAATAAAAATAAAATCAGAAAAAGAAACTCAATTATTCTTTGATGATAGAGTAAAACAGGGGATGGTGAAATTAGAACTTTTTGCTAGATTCTTAGAAAGATACTTGCCACAAGGGCGGAAATATCAAATAGAAGTAGAAGGGTTTGCAAGTCCAAGAGCACCATCTGATTATAATAAAAAATTGACATCAAGGCGGGTGAGTAGTGTTGAAAATTATCTTAGACGATATAATGGAGGAGTCCTTGCACCTTATATTGGTTATGGAAAAAACCTTACGATTAAGCTGATACCAAGAGGAGAAGATCCTTCAGAAGGGCTAGGAATTCCATCACGATTCTCAGACCCAAAATCAATTTATAGTATTGAAGCTTCAGAACAAAGAAAAGTAGAGATTGTAAGAATTAAAAGAATTCAATAATCTATAATTACTGACTTTAGTCTGGTAGGTTTGAGGAGGTATTAAAAATCAACTAATTTAAATCGACTAAATAGCCGATTGTTATATCGAAATCCCAGCGTAATACACGCATAAATTTTATACTATGAAAAAAATATTATTACTCAATATTTTCGCTTTCATATCATGGTCTATCCAGCTGTCTGCACAATGTAGTGTAGTCGTTAGTAATGTTACAGAGGAAACCTGTGTCAATAGTAGCGATGCTTCTGCAACTGCTACGGGAGTAGGTTCAGGACAAAGCACTTACTTGTGGAGCAATGGACAAACATCTGCAACCGCAACCAATTTGACCACAGGAACTTACACCGTAATTGCAACTGATGCAAATGGTTGTACAAGTACTGCAACGGCAACAGTTACACTTAATCCTGAAGGAGTGTGGTTGATGATTTCTTCTACGCCAGTAACCTGCAACGGAGGAAATGATGGAACAGCACACGTAAGTGTCATGACAGGAGTTGCGCCATTTATTTATCAATGGGATGACCCCGCAGGAACAACAACCGCTGACCCCGTAAATTTAACAGCAGGGCAATATCGAGTAACCGTAACAGATGTGAATGGCTGTTCCAATTATATTCCAATAGTGGTGGAAGAACCTACGGCTATTGTTATTCTCGCTAATTCTTCTAATGAAACTTGTTTTGGAGATGCAAACGGGAGTGCTTCAATAACTACATCTGGAGGTACAGGACAAAAGACATATTCATGGAGTACAGGAGCAACAACTTCTTCCATTGGGAATTTATCAGCAGGAAATTATGGAGTAACCGCAACTGATGAAAATGGATGTACAAGTTTCACAACAATAACTGTTTCCCTAACTAATCCTCAAATTACACTTACAGGAACTTCTACTTCTACAACTTGTAATGGAGGGAATAATGGAACGGCATCAGTAACTGTAAATTCTGGAAATGGACCTTTTACTTACCTGTGGAGTGATGGTCAAACGACTGCAAATGCAACAGGATTGACGGATGGAAACTATATAGTAACCGTAACAGGAGCAAATGGATGTGCTACCTCTACAACAATTATGGTTACAGAACCAACACAAATAACTACTTCAATCACACCAACTCATATTACTTGTTTTGGAAATAATAATGGAATAGCAACAGCTACATCTAATGGAGGAACGGGGCAAGTGACTTATGCTTGGAGCAATGGAGGCACAGGAGGAATTATTTCAAATCTTGCAGCAGGAACTTATTCGGTTACTGCAACCGACGCAAATGGTTGCACTCAAATAACAACTACAACTATCACCGAACCAACTCCATTAACTGCAACTTCAACAGGAACAAATGTAACTACTGTTGGTGCAAATGATGGAACAGCAACCGCAAATCCATCAGGAGGAACAGCTCCTTATACTTACCTGTGGAGCAATGGAGCAACGACTCAAACGATTTCAAATCTTGCAGCAGGAACATACACCGTTACTATAACAGATGCTAACGGTTGCACAACTACAACAACTGTCATCATCAATCAACCAATAATATTAATTACGACTTCTACTCCTGCTACTTGTGGTAGTGCAAATGATGGAACAGCAATGGTTTCTGCATCAGGTGGAGTACCTTCATATTCTTACCTATGGAGTGATGGGCAAACAACAGCAACCGCAACAGGGCTTGCAGCAGGAATCCATTCTGTTACCGTAACGGATGCCAATGGAAATACAAGCACCACATCAGTAGTCGTTACCGAAATTTCAAATGTAATTGCAACAGCAAGTTCTTCTAATGAAACTTGTGTAGGAAGTGCAGACGGTCATGTTTCGGTAAGCACAAGTGGAGGAGTTGGGCAAATGACTTTCTTGTGGAGCAATGGAGCAACTACTTCAACTGTAAATAATTTATCAGTAGGAACTTACACCGTAACCGTTACTGACCAGAATGGATGTACCGCATCTGCTTCTACTACTATCGAACTTTCTCCAGAAGGAATATGGGTCGATGTAACCACGACACCTGTTTTATGTTTTGGGGAAAATTCAGGAAACCTTAGTACATCAGTTACTACAGGTGTGCCACCTTATAGCTATGCTTGGAGTAATGGAGCGACTACTCCTAATCTTTCAAATCTTATAGCCGGAACTTATACCGTAAGTGTAACTGATGCAAATGGTTGCGTAGGAATTTTTACAACAGAAATTACACAACCTACACAAATCACAGGAACAATCACTTCTACTAATGTGAATTGTGGAGCAACAGACGGAACCGCTTCTGTAATGATAAATGGCGGAACACCTGGCTACACCTACTCATGGAGTAATGGAGCAACGACTCAAAATATTTCTGGACTAGCAGCAGGAACTTATACTGTTACAGCTACTGATACAAAGGGATGTATGTTTACAACATCTACTGTTGTCAATGATAACAATACACTTTTGGTAACTTCTGCCACCCCTACAAATCCAACCACAGCAGGAGGTACAGATGGAACAATTAATATAGAAATAAGCGGAGGAACAACACCTTATACTTATTTATGGAGCAATGGTTCGACCACACAAGATATTTCAGGATTAAGTGCGGGGTGCTATACCGTAACTATTTCTGATGCAAATGGTTGCTCCATTTCCTCAACAACTTGTCTTACAGACCCAAGTATGCTAACCGTAGTTGTCACGACAACTGATAATGGTTGTATGGGAAATAACATGGGAACAGTAACTGCAATAGCAAATGATGGAACTTCTCCTTATACTTATATGTGGACAACCTCCACAGGTTTTCCGTTAGGAACAACTCAAACAATAACTGGATTGACAAATGGAACATACCTTGTAACCGTAACCGATACCAATGGTGTTCAAGGTATGGGGTCAGGTGAAGTGACAGGAAGTGGAGGAGTTGGTTCTTCAGCGACATCCGTAAACATTACCTGTAATGGAGATAGTAATGGTTCTGCTATGGCAAATGGAATAGGTGGTGCGCCAGGGTTAACAGGTTATCAATATAATTGGAGCAATGGAGCAATAACTCAAAATATTTCAAACCTTCCTGCGGGAACTTATACCGTTACCGTAACAGACCAAACAGGATGTACTTCTACATCTCAGGTAACGATTACCGAACCAACCACAATTACAACTGCTGGAACAACAGGAACAAATCCAACTACAGCAGGAGGAAGTGATGGTTCTATTGATTTAGTAGTATCAGGTGGAACACCAGGTTATACTTTTTTATGGAGTAATGGAGCGATGACTGAAGATATATCAGGACTAAGTGCTGGGTGCTATACTGTAACCATTACAGATGCAAATAATTGTACCGCAATTGCTGAAACTTGCTTAACAGATCCTCTAATTTCTACTTTAGTGGTAACCGTCACAACAACCGATAATGGTTGTATGGGAAATAATATGGGGACAGCAACAGCCAACCCATCAGGTGGAACTCCTCCTTATACTTATATGTGGACGACTTCTACAGGTTTTCCATTAGGTACAGACCAAACTATAATGGGGTTGACAAATGGAACATACTTCGTAACCGTAACCGATGCCAATGGTGTTCAAGAAATGGGTACAGGAGAGGTAACAGGAAGTGGAGGAGTAGGTTCATCTGCTACGGCTGTAAATATTACCTGTAATGGAGACAATAATGGTTCTGCAATGGCAAATGGAATAGGTGGTGCGCCAGGGTTAACAGGTTATCAATATAATTGGAGCAATGGAGCTACGACTCAAACTATTTCAAATCTTACAGCAGGAACTTATACTGTTACCGTAACCGATCAGACAGGATGTACTTCTACATCTGAGGTAACGATTACCGAACCAACCACAATTACAACTGCTGGAACAACAGGAACAAATCCAACTACAGCAGGAGGAAATGATGGTTCTATTGATTTAGTCGTGTCAGGAGGAACTCCTGGATATACTTTTTTATGGAGTAATGGAGCGACGACCGAAGATATTTCAGGATTAAGTGCAGGGTGTTATACCGTAACCATTACGGATGCAAATAGCTGTACCGCAATTTCAGAAACATGTATCATTGATCCTCCAATGTTTGCCATAACCGTAACTGCTATGGCTGATGGATGTGCAGCAAATGACGATGGAATGGCTACCGCAACAGTTTCAGGAGGAACACCCATTTTTCATTATGAATGGAAAGATGCACAAGGAAATCCAGTAGGCGGAGATAACCAAACCGTAGCAGGGTTGTCCGCAGGAATGTATTTTGTAACAGTTACAGATGCCAATAACTTGACGGCTACAGAATCTATACAAGTCGTAGCAATGCCTGGCCCAGACGCTAATGCGACTGCCGAAAAAGTGACTTGTAATAGTTTTGCAGATGGAGAAGTAAGTGCTGTACCTACAGGAGGACTCACTCCATATTCATATGCTTGGTCAGATGGAACGACTATGATTGGAATGACTAATGTGATTTCAAATCTTTCTGTTGGAGCTTATACGGTAACCGTGACAGATGCAATGGGATGCACCGATATTGCAGAGGTTGCCATTACGGAAGATGACCCCATAGGTGTTAACCAACTTATCACACCTTTGGATTGCAATGGAGGAAATAATGCTGCGATTACTATAACTGCAAGCGGAGGAACACCTGACTATTCCTACGAATGGAACACCAGTTCAACAGCTGATAACCTTTCAGGATTAGAAGCAGGAGTATTTACGGTAACAGTTACTGACCAAAACGGATGTTTTGAAGTTCAGGAAATAATGATTAGTGCGCCGCCAGCAATGTCGCTTTCTTTGGATGATAATAGTACCACTTGTGATGAGGCTATCTTGTTAAATGCAGTAGTAAATTCAGGAGCAAATGTTTCTTGGTATGAAGACTTGAATGGAGCAACTATCGGAACGGGTGCTACCCTAAATTACAACCTTTCTTCTGGCGAAAATATGCTTTATGCAGTAGCAGAACTGAATGGTTGCCAAGTTGTAGATTCTGTGATGATTACTCAGCAAGGAGTGGATGTGAGTGTTGTTCCTGCGATGGCAATATGTCAAGGTTCAATTGCTCAATTAAGTGCAACCAACAATAATCCAAGTGATGTCCTTACTTATGAATGGACTCCAGTCAATATTTTTACAGCAGGAGTAAATACCAGCACCCCTACTTTGAATACTTCAGCAACAGGAATTACAGAAGTATATTTGGCTACAGAAAACCAATATGGATGTACCCAAATAGACACTATAAATATAACAGTACAAGACACTACTGCTAACTTTATCGAAACACAACAATGTACAGATTTGTTGGTAAATTTTGCAAACACAAATCCAAATGGACCAACAGAATACATTTGGAACTTTGGTGATGGTTCTACACCAATGTTGGCAACAGCACCTTCGCATCTTTACCCAAGTTCAGGAACTTATACGATTATGATGATTTTGCCATCAGGAATGAATAATGCAGAATGTTTACCTGATACTATTTCAAAAGAAATCCAAGTAGCAGATGCGCCAATTTTCAATACAGACTTCACACTAGATTATGACCCTTGTACAGATGATAGCACAACACTTGTCTTTACAGATGTTTCTACCAATGTCCTTTGGGATGTAGTCGCTTGGGATTGGGAAATATCTAATGGAACAATATCAAATAACCAAGAAGATTCCACCGTAATTACTCAAAGTGGAACTTATACAGCAAGTCTTGTAATCTATGCAGAAGATGGTTGTGTGGATTCATTGACCAAAGAATTTGATATTAATGTTTTGACATTAAATATTCAAGATACAATTATTGCTTGTAGTGGAGAAGAGGACATTGCATTGAACCCATTTGGGAATCCTGACTACCAATATAACTGGTC
>JAAXQB010000058.1 GCA_012329085.1 Methanosarcinales archaeon
ACGCCATAACGGTGTGGTCATGGCTATCGCTGTCGAGGCGGTGGTCAAGATAGCAATAGGTAATGAATTTGTTAAACTTATATATTTATAAGCAGCTTTAAACGCTTTTGGTATTATAGGTACACTTGAAGCACCAGTTCCCCCAAAAACAGATCCCACAACAAACAATTGCGAATCTTCTGTCATTTCATTCAAATAATTATGAATAATGTTATTTTTTGACCTATCCGCAGTAGTTCCGTGAAAAAACTTATGCATAGAATTCAGTATTGAAGCAAACATATGAAGAGAACCAAGTTGAGTTTGAGCTTTATAACCATGTTCTAAAGAAAAGGATCTTGTGTTTTCACTAAGTAATAATTTAGATAATTCTATATTATCTTCATTATCTATATTTAGTTGTTGTATTATTTGTTCAATACTTATTTCCGATTCTTCATTATAAATTGCCGCAAAATGATAAGATTTAATTTTAGCAGAAAACAAACCACTATCACTTGGAATATCATCCCCTTTAATTTTTTCATACAATTCGGTTAATCTTATTAATTTACTTCTATTTCCATTTGTAACATCTGTATCTATACTTAATAAATGAAATTCATCATTAGGGAATACTCCAGCTGAACATAAATGTACAAATGATTCTAATTGTCTCATTCCTGTTCCACCTGCTCCCACTATAAAATGTTTAGCCATAATTAGTTTAATTTATTTTTGTTTGCAAAAAACCAATCTCCTAATTTTCCCTTTCTAAATATAAAACTAATTACTACACCAAGTAGTATATAAGTAATTAGCATAGCTAAAAATGAAAACCCAATTGTTTTTGTGAAATTAACTTGTTTAATTTTTGAAATATTATCTAATATTAAAAAATAATTATAAATAGTAAATAATACTGGGGCTATGAATGATAAAGCCCAAAACCATTTTTTTCTTTTACCTACATCTGACTTATCTGGTAAAGTATAAATGCTTTTTGCAATAAATACAGAAATTACCACCATAAGTATAGCAAATGCAATTCCAAGAATATAAGTCCCTTCAACTAAAAGACCAAAATGTTTCGTTGGTACTTTGCCCCCCATAAAGAAATCTAAATATTTTCCTAAATCCATAATTTTTGTTTTTTATAATGTGTTTTTTAAATAGTATGTATATATTAATTTTTTTGTAGTTGGTTTACTATCCATAATAGCTGTTTCGAAACTTGTTTTTAATGCGTCATTTGTTTCTTTGCTTTTTGTGTTGTACCAACTTAGTTTTTCTAAAGATTTTGAGTAGTCTTCTTTTAGTTTGTAGTCTACATAAATACTTATTTTCCATAAGTTTTCTTCTCCAGTTTCTTCAAAATAGCATTCCATCATTTCTTTATGCAATTTAATTCCAATCTGTCCTTTTCCATTACTTTCTATTCCAGAATTAAAAAGCGTTTTATTTAAACTTAAAAATTGTTTTATGGGTTCAAAATTTCCTTTTGTTTTATATTCATTTTTTGCATTAATATTTCCCTTTTTGTCAAAACAATCTAAAACTATACAATCGTTATTGTCAGGGTCTATTTCCTTATTTACTGAGTTTGGGTCTTCTACAAAAACAATATTTTCTTTATTTTTTAAGCATTCATTATAACAAAACATATCTCTTAAATCCAATTTTATATCGGAAACTTCCATACTTACATCTGCTATTTCGTAAAAAGGATTGTCTATTTTTTCTACATACAATTTGCTAAGAATGTGTGCTCCACCGTTTATTGGTTTGCCAGTTTGTTCGTTTTCTGCCTGTGCTATATTTTCGCAAGTTTCAGACCAAGGAACATACATTTCTATATATTCGTAGCTATCTTTTTTTGTATAATCATCTTCATTTAGTTCTAAATATTCATTTAATCCAGATGTTTCGGAATATTTTGCCTTTGTCCTATAAATATTTTTGTTAATGCTCAATTCAGAAAATTTCTGAGTACGCAAAGGTGTAATAAGATCATTTTTGAAACCTTCTTTTACTCCTTTAGGTATAAACATCATATAGTAAAGATGTTTATTGCCTTGTATGGCTTTGTCTTGGTGGTCGGTAATTAATAATTCTATTCTATTACCATTTTTTATCCATTTTTTAATAGCCTCTGCTGCCCAACTTCTATGGAACTGTTCTTTATTGCTTTCTGAATATAATTCTCCATCGGTTATTAAAACAGATATTTGATTAGTATTTTGGACAATAGAATCTAAAGCATAATCTATTCTTGCAAAGTTTTTATAGTAATTTTTAGGGTTTGTTATAAATGTCCACAAATCTCCTTTTCGTTCTTTTATGATAATATGTTTCTTGCCATCAATACCAAAAAAGTTTGGTTTAAAGTCGTTTAAAGTTTGTATTCTATCTAAAAATTTTTCGAATACTGTTCTTGAATTGTTGTCTGCAAATACATACTGCAAACCATCAGAAAAGTCAATATAAACATTTATATCTTCATTTATTTTTGGCTTTTCATTTTCATTATAAATTGTATGATAAGCATCTATTTGGCTGGGCATATTTTCCCAATCAAGCTCGCAGTCAAAATTTTCACAGCCCGAACCACCGCAACCAGATAATAGTGCTAAAAGAAAAAAAGATAAGTATTTTGCCATAATAGTTTTAGGGTATTTATTCTTCATGTATTTTAGTTAGTTTCATAAAAAGAAAACCGTAGTCATCTTTGTTTAATTTTATTTTTATATGGTCTATTTCTTCATAGTCATCTAGTACTATTGTTCCAACTCGTTGCTTTATAGATATGTCATTTTCATAAAAAAACAATGCAGTATCATTTTCTATTGTATAGTTGAAATTTTCTTCTGTTTTTTCTACCTTGTCAGCCAATTTACTAAAAAACCCATTATTTTGCATTATAAATTTTCCAGTTTTGTCTTCTTCAAAATAGAATCTAACATCTACTTCATTTGCAAGTACTTTTGTTAGCGTAGAAGAAAACTTACCAAAATCGCCCATTGTTGCAAGACCAAGCCCTAAAGTTTCTAAACCTAAAGACAGCTCATCGCTTGGTGATGCTTTATATTCTCCTATTATTTCTTGTTCTATACTTGTTGTAGAGCAAGAATACAAATTAAATAATAATATAGATAAACTGACTAATCTCATTCTATAATGTACTAACATTAACTTCATTACTTTTTTTAGCTGCAAAATAAGCCCAAATCATGCAAAGTGGTACTGCTACAATTAAACCAAATCCAACCGTTAAGAATAAAGCTATTCCTGTAACAAAAAACATAATAATTACCTGTTTTGTATCTGAATTTTTACTTTCTAAATTTATCATTTATTTTTAGTGTTTAACTATTTTTTACCACTCTTTAATTTCCTTAACTTCTGCACCACTATAAGACTTAACAATACTCAAGGCATCATCAAAGTTTTTGGCTGTGCCTATTTTTTTTGTTTTATCTAAAAACAAACCCACAATTATTTGTGAAATAGTAAACATTCCATTTGTTTCACTTATTTTAAATAAGTTTTGGTAACCATTATTTACTAT
>JAAXQB010000199.1 GCA_012329085.1 Methanosarcinales archaeon
AATATTAAAAACACTCACAATCAACATCATTTACAAAATTTAAAAATACATAAAATTTCTTATTGGAAAATTATAAAATCCTTTATAAATACAATCATTTTACCTAAAATATCGCTATAAATAAATGATTCAAATAAATTCTAATACACCATATATGCTCCAATCACATATATACTTTACAAACAAATTCCAAAACAAAGAGATAATATACATTTATTTTTAACAAACTATTAAAAATATAAATTTAACCACAATCTAAACACACACATTTCTATAACAACAATCAACACACTTCATAGGTGACTTTTTTATCATGGGATATATCCCCTTTTCAACAATACTCAACACATCTTTAATCATATCAATCGCCTTCTTAAAATCTGACGGCTTAAAATCAATCTGCTTAACAAGATTATTACTTCTCGTATAACAAATATACCCACGATTCACCTCCACTCCATAATTCTCAGAAATCATAAGCCCATACAAAATTAATTGATACTTATGCGTTCTAAAAATCTTATCCTTATATTCTGCAAACTTATATTCAAAAGGTGCAGCACTTCCATCATCCATAAATAAAACTTCATCAACAATTCCCTTTATTCTATTGTTTTTAGATACAATAAAAACTTCAGATTCCTTTGCACTACAAAATATCTTTTTTCTCACATATTCTTTATTCGTAAAACATTTTTTCTTATGAATCTCACGCCCTTTTAAAACCTTAAATCTCTTTTCTTCATGCTGCTGCATTCCAAGACAATGCATAAAATAAATAAATCTCGGGCAAAACAGATATTCCATCACATCTGTAACAATAATTATTGCACCTTCATTCATCATTCAATATGCCCATAAATTCAAAAGAAATAATCAAGCAATTCATCACTAACAAGCTCCTTATCAAACGCCTGTCCAATCAATTTCACTTTCTTAAACGATTGTTCATCCATTGGAAATATATAAACCGAATCTACATCCCCATCAACATAATCCTCACATTCAACCCCTAATGAATCCCTTTGATTTGCATTTAAATCACCAAGAAATACACTCTTTTGCACTCTATACAATCCATAATTCTTACAAGCATCACTAACCTTTTTACGAATTTTATTATCAGAAATATCATACATAACCCATACAAGCATTCTAAAACCTCAATTTTTATTTTATCAATTTATTCGCAATTTCATGACAATCATATTGAATAATATTTCTTATCTTAATAAGTCGGCCCTTATGTTTAATCTGTTTATCAAACAATTCATTTATCGCACCAATACAAACAGCTTTCCCCTCTGTATTAAGAGTAAGCCCTTTCGGTATTTCACTAAACATCGTATCCTTAACTTTTCTTTTTGAAAAAAGCCCAATAATTACCCTATCTACAAAAATACGATACGGTTCAATAAGATCAAATACAAGTGATTTTTTATTATAATTATCAGTATGAAGAAAACCCACAAAAGGATCAAGTCCTGCAATAATACATGCCTTCTCTACAAGAGAATACAACACTCCATAACCATAATTCAAAAGACAATTAAAACCATCTTTTGCAGGATTTTTACTTCGCCCATTAAATCTCCATTTATCTGTAAGAATACCTGATAATGCAGTAAAATAATGCTTTGACGCCATTCCTTCAAGTCCCATAATTCGCTCACGATTAGAAGAAATAGAACCAGTGGTGTTAATAAGGGATTTATTCAATCTCTCAATCTTTACAATATATCCTTCAATATAATCTCTTTGATTTGGTCTATTCTTTTTAAGATCTTTTAAAA
The DNA here is from genome assembly GCA_012329085.1 of Methanosarcinales archaeon. The sequence goes on from JAAXQB010000199.1 coordinate 1,794, forward strand.
ATACAATCTGATTATCAATCTTTTTTTCAATCCAACCCTTTACCATTTTAAATCCCATTTGTTCAGTTGAAACCTCAAGTTGTCGCCTTCGAATGTATGTTGTGCTACCAAGTTTTGAATGCCACACCCTACCATATGGATTGCCATGCTTATCAAGAAATATTATATCAATATTATTTTCAACTGCAAATTTAATAGCATCTGTAGTGATGGTGGCAGAAGTTGTAATAAGAATACTCTCTATCTTTTGGACGGATACTTCAAATATCTTATCATCATTTTTAATAACAAAACAATTATTATTCTTTTTAAGGTATGCCCCATACGAATTAATTACAAGTTGCATGTTTTTATTTAAGTACCATTATTTTCATAACTTATAGTTCATATTGCTTTACAGTTCCAAACCCTCTTGATACTGATTTACCAATTCCAAGTAAATTTGGGATTTCAAAATTTATCAAAAAAGTTCCTATAAATGTAGCTATTGGAACGCCTTTTAAACTACTTTTCCTTAATTTAAGCTCTGTATAACTTTTTATACTATCAGGAATTGTATAATTTAAAGATTTTGACATGGATAAAATATTTCCAATTAAAATTTTATCAAGAAGTTGTTTTTTTTCTCTATGATTTAAAGAATTATATTTTATATAATTTTTCTGATTTAATGCAAAATACGGTGTTACAAATTTATATTTAATTAAATTATCAGACATTCCAAAATTTAATTCTTTAATTGCAATCCCTTTTTCAATAATTTCATATTTATTGCTATTTAAATTTATTGTATCAAATTTATCATAAATTTCTTTTAAAACAGTAGCACCTTCATTAATTCCAATAATCATAGCTTTTGCATGTTTTTTTTGATTTTCAGATATAACTTTATACTGCACACGAGGATATTCATAAATTACCTTTTCTGCATTATGTTGATGAAGAAGAATATATTCATTGAATTGTGAGGCAAAAAATCCTCTAATTTGAGAAGCAGATTCTTTAATTGGCTTATCAGAGCATAACGATAATATCATTAAATCTAATTTCATTATTGTTTTTACCTTTATGTAATTATTGTTCCAGTTCCTGCATCTTCATTTTTAAAACCAGTATCTAAATCATAAAAATTTTCAAGTTCATCAAGAGAGATATGATTAAATTTTTCATTATCTGATTCACTAATATATTGTTTATTTACAGAAATAACATACTCATAAAATTTAGCCTTAATTTTTAAAAATTTGTTTTTTCTTTCAAATAGATTTTTTTCTTTTTGTATATTTTGATATTCATGCCATACTTTTTTTGCATCTTCATCAAGTTCTATAAAAACATCAACTTTTGGATAATCATTTTCAATCAATTTAAAATTAGACACCTCACTAAATTTCAATTGTTCAACATATTTCAATATTTCTTTTGATTTATCATCACTTTTTGCAATATTTATTTTTTTAAAATACTTTTCATTTAAAGAAATGAATTCATTTTCTTCAATTTTTTCATCATGAATTTCTTTAAATATATCTTTAGTTTTATCAATGATAAAATTTTCATAAATATATGAATAATATTCTTTATCTGAATCTTCCTTTTTTAAAGTGAATATATTTACCAATCCCTTTTGTTTTTCTGCATTTCGATTACACCTTCCAGCCACCTGATTTATTGAATCTAATGGTGCAAAATCCCTATATACAACATCCACATCAATATCAACTCCTGCCTCAATAAGTTGGGTGCTTACAATGATTTTTCGCATTTGTGCATCATTTTTTATCTCTTTAATTCTTAAAAGTCTTGATTTTGGAATAACATTTGTTGATAAATAAAAAATTCTATTATCAATAAATTCATTATCTTTTATAGCACATTTGGAAAGCACATTCGGAACGAATGGATGTATGAGAAAATCTTTGATTTTCGAACGAATGGGCGTATGAGAAAATCTTTGATTTTCGATAGCACATTCGGAACGAATGGGCGTATGAGAAAATCTTTGATTTTCGATAGCACACCCTCGGAGAGAATGGGCGATAAAATTATAAATTTCTTTTGAAGATTTAATTGTATTTAAAACAATCAAAAAATCAAGACTTGGATTTGCATAAATATCCTTTAATATAATATCTTTAAATTCATCAATATTAATAGAATCTAAATTTATACTAACTTTAACCCGATTTAATGCATCAAAATATTTCTTTTTATTATCTACCAATGGAATTATTTCTTTTTCATATTCATCAAATATCAATGGAAGAGTTGCAGTAATAAAAATAAAATATACATTAAAATTATCTGCCATATACTTCATCATTTTATTAAGTAAAAGCCAATATTTATGAGGAATTGTTTGCACTTCATCAAGAATAACTATGCTATTTATGATATTATGAAACTTTCGTATGCTTCGATTTTTCTTTGAAATTATCGTATAAAAAAATTGTATAAAAGTTGTGACAATAATTTCAGAATTCCACCCTTCAATTAAAAGCAAATCTTTATTTAAATCTTTTTCATATTCCTCTTCCAATTCATTAGATTGTGAATATGCTATATCAGATAAATGATGATGCTTTAAAAGTATATCTGATGTCGGTTTATTTCCAAGAACAGTTTTAAAAACATCTTCAAAAACATCAAAATTTTGGTCAATAATACTTAAAAATGGCAATGAATATATTATTCGTGGTGTATAATTCTTTTCGCATTCAATTCTTGCCCTAAGTTTTAAAGCAAATGAAAAGGCGGTAAGTGTTTTTCCGGTGCCTGTGGGCACATTTAATGATAAGATTTTTTCATTATCCAGATTTATTTTTTTTACTTTAGAAATAACTTCTTGATAAATTTCCTCTCTTATTGTATTAATTTTATGTTTCAATCCTTGTTTTAATGGAATAAAGTCATAAACAAAAAAATTAGTATTCAAGAATTTTTTTCTTTTGTAATCATCAACAAGATTTTCATCTATTTTAATTCTCTCAATTGAATTTAAATTTGCAGCATCAATTTTATCGGCATCAAGTAAAGTAGAATATAACAAATATTGTATAAAATAATAGAAAAGCGTAGATTCGTCATCTAAATCTCTTATTAATTTTTTATCTTTCTTAAATGCATTTTTGTATTTTTTTATTATATTACAATCAAACTCAAAATCCCCCATATCAGATAATAAATTTTTATATATGCTATTTATTAAATCAAAATCAATAGATTCGATCTGTTTCTCTAATATTTCATTTTTTTTCTTATCCAATACAACTTCATCATTAACTTCATCATCGGCATTTTTAAGATTACCATGATGCCGCTTTACAATAAAAAAACTAATTATTGGAAAATATTTATAATATTTTTGTTCTAATATATTTTTTTCTGATAAATACTTTTTAACAACAAAATAAGTAAATATGGCAGAAATATGCGCATGATTGGAAAATTTTGATTTAGTTTTATTTTCCAATCGCTTTTGAAAATATGAAGTAGCTTTTCCAAAATCATGTGTAAATCCAATCAATAATGCAATATTTGATATTATGGATACATCAATTTCTTTTGGTAAATTTAATTTCTTTGAGATGATGATTTTTTTTGAATATAAACCAACATTTCTAAGATGTTCTATTAAAGGCTTATTTGGATGGGATTTTAACATTATTCTATAAATACAATATTTTCGCTTTTATCATCATAATTTAAAGACCAATATAAAGATTTTAATTTAACTTTCAATTCCTTGCCATTCTTTTCAAATAATATATCACTATATTTTGTAGGTATTCGTTCAGTATTAAGTTCAATTGGAACTTTTATTGAAAAATACTCACCTTGTTCAAAATTTATTCCCTTTGATTCAATCATTTCAGAAGGAACTATTGATTCAATATTTATGAAATTTTCACTTTCGTTAGACTGTGCTTCTACTTCGCCTATAAATTTAAAATTTGCAATATTTTCACTTAATCCAAGACATGGTGTATATATTGAATGATGATTGATAAGATTTCTTTTTAAATTGTTATAAAGTTCTTCATCTATGTGGTGAAAATAGATCCTATATTTTTGATCTTTTAAAAATTCAAAATTTATCTGTGATCGACCACCATTAGCCTTTATTAAATTCATACCCACTCCTTTTGAATTTTTTGTATGAATTAAATTTTCTGCAATCACAGTAGTTTTTATAGGTTTAAGCAATTTTAGACCAATCTTTGCATACCCAAGTGTAAAATAATTTAAATAAGCATTATTCTCCTTTTCCTTTCCAATAATAGCACCAATTAAACCACAAAGTGCCGTTCTTGGTGGAATTGGAAATGAAAGAGGGGAAGTTGTAGTATAAAATCGTCTAAAATGTGCAAAATCCCCCCAAACATCAAATACCAATATTCTAATATTTTGGGATTCTTTATTTTCATTCATGATTGATTTTACGCCTTAAATGTATTCAAGATTAATATCCAATCCATCTAAATTCATATTCAATCTATCATCAGTTCTTATTTTAATATTCAAAATTTTATCTTTATTTTTATTTAATATTTGAATAAGATTGCTTGCATCAATTTCTATTTCATCAATATCTCTAAGTTTCTCATCTCTGTGTTTTGATTTTAATTTTATTAATTTATCTAGATCTCCGATATGATAATTATTTTCTGTATACTCTACTTTTAATAATAATCTAGGCATCTGTCCTGCTTTCGAGCGGGAAATAAGATTTTTAGTTCCATTCCAAATTCCATCAATAAGTTTATCCACATCCTCTTCTGTAAGTCCTGTATGAGTTGCCGCATTTTCATTTATAATGCCATAGAAATTAATTAAAGAATATGGCAATATATCTTCTTCTCTAAATGTTTTTGTTGTTGCACCTTTTTGAGATGCAAAAGCACCGGTGCCTTTAATATGTTTCATTTCGACACGATGCATACTTCTGCCTATTCTAAATTGCACAGGACCTGTTAAAGTGATTGAACCTGTCACATTTTTCTTTTTTATAGATAAATCAAGTGGTATTGTAGCACCAAATAATCGAACATCGATACACTCTTTGATTATTTTATCTTTAATTATATTTTTTTGGATCTCAAAGTCTTTATTTTCTAAATCAACTTCGCCCTTTAAAAAATCTTTTGCTCGCAATTTAGCATCTTGTATAAACCCATTATCATCAGATATTTCTCTAACAAATATTTCATTCTTTTTAAAATTCATTAAGTAATCTCGTATAGTTCTTTTCAATCGCACATCAGTTACTATATTCAATCCTGTTTCTTCATCTATTCGTGGTTTATTTTCATCCAATGGATCTCCATTTGGATTTGCATCTTTTATATCGTATAAAAATATAAGTTCAGATCTGTTTTGTATTACATTACTCATTATTGTCATCTCCTTCTTTTTTTGTTTTAAATAAATATGATAAATTCATCCCAAGTGTAAAATAAAAGCTTATTTCGTTGTTAGACATGTTCCAATTCGTACCTGAGGCTACAAAGTATTTTGAAATTATGGATTCTAATGATTTGTAATAATTTTTTCCATATTCTTCTAATTTATTTTGAATTTCAGGCAACAGTTTTTTAATTTGTCGTTCATCAAGATTTAAGCCTTTAAGTTTAATTCTAAATGGTGCAGCCCCTCTTTCTTGATATTGAATATTCAATAAATATTGAGTTAATACGCCTTCTAAAAATACCGCTTTCTTTGCATTGCTATCAAATGAATCTTCAAATTCATTAAAAAATTTATTTATTTTTTCATCCATTGCTTTAATTGAGTCGGAAGCAACATCAGAAAAAGTTTCGTATTGTAAAATATTTTCGGTCATAGTTGTTGTTTGTAATATATC
>JAAXQB010000236.1 GCA_012329085.1 Methanosarcinales archaeon
CGCAATTTATTTAAAGGAATGCGATTTCTTGATGAAAAAAAATTAGATTTGATTATTGTCGATGGTTCTAATTGTTATGAATCTATTGGGGTGGCAATTCATAATAGATTGAAAAAAGCTGCAGATGAATGCATACAAGTGTTCTAAATCGAAGAGTGTTATTTCCATTCTTATTTTTATTAAATTTATTTAGCTCATTCGGAACGAATGAGCGTTTGAAAAAATCTTTGATTTTTAATTATATTGTATATAATTTTATAAATTATATTGTATATAATTTTATAAATTATATATGGTAAAAAAAATCATAAGTTAATTTTTAATGGAACTTCTATATCAGGATGTTTATTTTTTATAGATCCATTTAGGATTATATGTGCGTATGAGAGGATCTCTGATTTTCGAACAAATGGGCGTTATTTGATTTTTATAATAATTTTATATGATATATACTAACACCCAAAGCGTTCAATCACGAGCAAACGCTCGTTTGTTCCAAACGAGCTATAAAAAAGACGATATGCCCTACATTTAAATATTAGAAACATTACAATTATTTTATTTAACAATGAGTATATGAATAACAAAACTAAACGATACTTAAAATTCAAATTTCAAAAATATTATCAAAATGCAAAAATAAGTTTTCCACCAGATTATACTTCAAGAGAGTGGGGATTTATTCCATTTGATTTATTACCTCAAATAGTGATGAAACGGCACAAGTCTTTTTATTCAAAAAAAGATGTGGCAGATTTTTTACATGCAGAAGTGCCAGCACATGTATATCATTCAGTTGCTTATTATAAAGATCCAGGTGCTCCAAAAATGAATGAAAAGCATTGGTTAAAGGCAGATTTGATATTTGATCTTGATGCAGATCATTTACCTAATGCACAAGACTCATATGTGGATATGCTGAATCATGTAAAAAAAGAATCAATTAAATTACTTGATTTTTTACAAAACGATTTTGGATTTTTAGAAAAAGAGATAAAAATTATTTTTTCAGGAGGAAGGGGATATCACTTCCATATTACAAATAAAGAAATATTAACTGTTGATAGTCATGGACGGCGTGAGATTATTGATTATATTAGTGCGATAGGTCTTGATACTGAACTTATGTTTAGTAAAAAAGAATTTATTTCTGAAAAACATTCATCGACTAATTTTGGATGGGAGGGGAAAATTAGCAAGCATATTAAATCGTATTTATACGATATCTCAAAAAAAAAAGATGCAATAAAGCATTTGATGGAATTTGATGGAATTGGTAAAAAAAAAGCACAATATATTTTAGATGCTGTGCGCCAAAATAAGATTGATGAGTGGCAAATGTTATCTAAAATAAACCCAAGTTTTAAAACAATCATAAATAAATATATCAATGATAAAAAAGTTGATGTATATAAAGCTAATGTGGATGAACCTGTAACAACAGATATAAAACGATTAATACGACTCCCCGGTTCCCTTCATGGAAAAACAGGAATGTGTGTTAAAACAATTCCATTAAAGATGTTTGAAAATTTTGATCCTTTAAATGATGCCATTGTATTTGGTAATGAAACAGTAGAATTAAAAGTGATGAAACCATTTAAAGAATATATGAAAAATCGCCTATTTGAATATGAAGAAGGTGTGTATAAATTGCCAGAATATATTGCAATATATTTAATGTGTAAAGGGATTGCTGAATATGGAAATGAGTGATATAAAAAAAATATTAAGAGATGAAAGAAATACAGCTCTTAAATTAATCGATTATGATTTTTATGATAGTGCAAATCAATATATTCGTGAAATTGAGTCCGAATTAAAAAAAATTGAAAATCCTCGTTCTATTGAATACAAGATGCTTGAAGATGAATTTCAAAGCGCATTAGATGATATTGAGGATATATTTACTCGGAGAATTCGTAAAATTATAACACATGCCGTATCAACTGCATTTTCAAATAATCCTTCTTCGCAGATAGAATCTAAGTTACTATTGGCTGAACAAAAAGTTTTTAGTTCGGTATTAAATGCAATACAATCTTCAAGAAATGAATTGATTGAGCCCATATTAAATCCATCTTTTAAATTAGATGATGATAAAAAAGAAATTGTAAAAGAAAATAACATTCATAAAATATTACCTTCGCAAGAAAACGATTCTAATTCAAAAATTACACAAGTATCTAATGATGCATGCAAAAACATTATAAATAAAGAGTGCATAGTAATTAGAATATTAAAAGACATTCCAACATTTAAAGGCATTGATGGTCGCAATTATTCATTAAGTGCAAACGATATTATTTCATTGCCTATGCCGCATGCAAAAGGATTGATTAAAAGAAATGTTGCACAGCATATTTTAGAAGAAGGTTAAAATTCTTTGACATATCCATGAAGAATGTGCGTCAAATATGCATCACAATGTGTGTCATATACTAATTCTCGTTCATTCTGAACGAGCTACGAGAAATTAAAAATGTTCTCTAACTCATTCTCAAAGAGAATGAGTGTTAAGTATATAATTTTATAAATTACATACTGACGCTTTTTCATTTCGAACGAGCAAACGCTCGTTCATTCTGAACGAGCTGTTAAAAATTAAATTAATAATTAATAAAGATTTAAATAGGTAAATATTGATGAAAATTCCAAAAAGATTTAGGACTCATTGTCCATCATGTAAAAAACATACAGAACATATAGCTGAAAGAGTTAAAAAAGGAAAAGCTTCGTCTATGACGCGAATTGTTCGACAGAAAAAAAGACAAACTGGTATTGGGAACAGTGGTAAATTTTCAAAAGTTCCGGGTGGAGACAAACCAACAAAAAGAATATTTTTAAAATACAAATGTACAGTTTGTACAAAAGCACATCAAAGACCGTGTTTTAGAGCAAAAAAATTCGATTTTAAAGAGTAAATGGAGTTAATAAATAATGATAAATAAACCTAAAAGTAAATTTTTGCGTGTTAAATGTAATGAATGTGAAGAAGAGCAAGTTATATTTGGAAGTGCAAGTCGCGTAATCAAATGCACTAAATGTGGTAGAGTTCTTGCAAAACCAACATCTGGAAAATCCACAATAAAAACACATATTGTAGAAGTTATTGAGTGAAATCAAATGGAAGATAAAAGATGGCCGGAATCTGGTGATTTTGCAGTTTGTACAGTTATAAATGTAGCAGATTTTGGTGCATATCTTACACTTGATGAATATGGAGGAAAAGAGGGATATATACACATATCTGAAGTTAAAGCTGGATGGGTAAAATATATTCGAGATTACATAAGAGAAGGTCAAAAAGTAGTTTGTAAAGTGCTTAAAGTAAATCCTGCTAGACGGCAAATAGATTTATCTTTAAAAGATGTTAATGAGCATCAAAAACGAGCAAAGATACAAGATTGGAAAAATGAACAAAAAGCAATCCGATGGCTTAATTTTGTAGCAAAAGAACTTACTATTGATGAGTCGATTATGCAAACAATTTATGCTGAATTTTATGATTATTTTGGAAATTTATATGGTGCTTTCGAATATGCTGCCACCGAAGGTATTTCAACATTCGATGAAGTTAAAATTGATGGAAACATTGCAGAATTTATTGTAAAAGTTGCAGCGGAAAATATAAAATTACCATTTGTAAATATTACAGGTTTTGTGGATCTTACATGTTATTTACCAAATGGCATAGATATTATAAAAAAGGCACTTAAAAGATCAAGTACTATAAAAGGAGAAGGGGTTGAAATAGAAGTAGGATATGTTGGTGCCCCAAGATACCGTATCAAAGTTACTGCACCTGAATATAAAACTGCTGAATCTTATCTTAAAAAAGTTGCAGAAGTTATAATCAATTCAATTGAGAAAAATGATGGTATAGGCACATTCCATAGACATATAGAATAAAAGGCGTAAATTTTTGAGTTATAAAATCCTTAAATGGCCTGCGGCTGCTTACGCCTTCGGCGGATTGATGAAGAGTTATATATGGTAAGTTATAAAATCCTTAAATGGCCTGCGGCTGCTTACGCCTTCGGCG
>JAAXQB010000095.1 GCA_012329085.1 Methanosarcinales archaeon
CGATGCTTGCTTTATATGAGGCATTAAGAGTTGCTAAAACAGGAGTGGTATTAATAGAACCTAATGATGGATACATACCATCGACATTTTTAGAGGCATTATTCACAAATTTTAAAGATTTTATTAAAAAAATATTAAATAAAAATAACATAAAACATGGTTTTGAACAAAGTGGAAATTATATTTACAGCATCTCAAAAAGAGAAATTGAAAAAGTAGCTCTTGGAATGAATTATAAAATAGTAGCATTCAAAGGCATCGATGATCACTACATAGAAGGAGTTGAATATGAAAAAGCTACCAAAGATAGTAAATTATTTAAAAAATTAAAAATTGTAATAAGTTTATTTGATTTGTTAACCAAATTAAAATTAAAAAAACCAGGGCTATTAACTGCAATTGTATTCAAAAAAGAAATAAACTCACATTTGAAAGAAAATCTTTTGTCAGATGGTTATGAAGTAATTGAATTGCCTGAAAATCCTTATATTTAGATTGAAATCAATTAACATAATCATTTTTTTCATTGTATATAACTTATAAAGTTATATACTTAACATTCATTAACGATCGTTCGTTCCGAATGATCTCTCAAAGAGCATGATGTTCAAAAAAATTTTTAATTTCTCGTATTAGTATTATATCAAAAATTGAAAGATGTATCTTAATATTTATAATACGAGATAACGCACATTCGTTCTGAATGTACTTTCCAAACAAGCAAACGCTCGTTCGTTCCAAATGAGCTATTGAAAAATTTCTTTTATTACATAATTTTACAAACCATATAATATAAAAAAATATTAAATAAAAATAACATAAAACATGGTTTTGAACAAAGCGGAAATTATATTTACAGCATCTCAAAAAGAGAAATCGAAAAAGTGGCTCTTGGAATGAATTATGAAATAGTAGCATTCAAAGGCATCGATGATCACTACATAGAAGGAATTAAATATGAAAAAGCCACTAAAAATAACAAATTATTTAAAAAAGTGAAAATTGTAATAAGTTTATTTAATTTATTAACCAAATTAAAATTAAAAACCTAAGATTGTTAACTGCAATTGTATTCAAAAAAGAAATAAATTCACATCTAAAAGAGAGCCTTATATCAGATGGTTATGAAATAATTGAATTGCCTGAAAATACATATATTTAAAGTAAAAATATTATCATATAATTGTTTTCATTATATAACTATTACTGCCAAAAATTAAAAAATACATCTCAATATTAATATTTATATATAAAATAAATTACTGAAATCTACAAATTATTTTAAGCACTCATACATAAAATTAATAACATTTACAAACATTAAAATAATGATTAATATGAATTTCAACTCAAAAATCTACATCCCTGGTCATAGCGGCATGGTAGGCTCAGCCATAAAAAGAAAACTCGAATCAAAAGGTTACTCTAACATAATAACCCGCACTCATCGTGAACTCGATCTTATAAATCAACAAGCGGTAAATACTTTCTTCAAAGAAACACAACCAGAATATATATTCTTATCCGCAGCAAAAGTAGGCGGCATCCTTGCAAATAAAACATATCCTGCCGAATTCATATATGAAAATCTTATGATTGAGGCAAATGTAATCCATGCCGCATATATCAATGGCATAAAAAAATTACTTTTCCTTGGCTCATCATGTATATACCCAAAACTTGCACCACAGCCACTAAAAGAAGAATATCTATTAACAAGTGAGCTAGAAAGTACCAATGAAGCATATGCAATAGCAAAAATTATAGGTATAAAGCTTTGTAAATATTATAACCAACAATATAATACAAATTTCATATCAGTAATGCCAACCAACTTATATGGCCCAAATGACAACTTTGATCTCAAAACTTCACATGTTATGCCTGCACTTATACGAAAATTCCATGAAGCAAAAATAAATGATATACCACAAGTTACTGTATGGGGCACCGGAACTCCCAAACGCGAATTTTTACATGTAAATGATCTGGCTGATGCATGTGTACATCTAATGGAAAACTATCACGCATCAGATATAGGGGAACTTATAAACATAGGTTCTGGAATGGATATTTCTATAAAGGAACTTGCAGAACTCATAAAAGACATAATAGATTATGATGGGAACATCATTTACGATTCAACAAAGCCTGATGGAACTCCACAAAAGCTACTTGATGTCACAAAACTTCACAACATAGGATGGAAACACAAAATTAATCTAAAAGAAGGAATACAACAAACATATGAATGGTATTTAACATATGAATGTAAAAATCAATAATATTTTAGAATTCTTTTGGTGAATAAGAAATTTATAGAATTTATTGGGTGCAAAATAATGCCCATTCAGAACGAAAAATAAACATTTTTTAAATACCATAAATGAAATATCTGAAAGAATTTTCAATTTGAGACATGTTGCTTAGAGAAAATTTTATTTTCTCTAATGTGAGCAATCAATATATTTCATCCAAAGTTTCACAAAACACAAAATTAACTTTGTTACTTTAAAATAGGAGTAAACAAAAAATATAACATTATATGTATTATTTTTAAATAAGATTTAGATTCAACTACTTTATTTTCTCTATATTAAAAAGTCTAATTTCCATTCCATAACAACAAACAGTTTAACAACATTTATTAAATAGCTTGCACAATAATATATAATAATGGCAAACATCTGTTTTTATATAAGTGATTATGGATATGGTCATGCATCAAGAGATATTGCAATTATTAGAAAAATTATAAATGAATCTATTGATGTGAAAATTTACATTAAAACAAATCAAACATTTCATTTTGTTCAACAATCACTTCCTCAAAAAAATGTTAAAGTAATACAAACAAAAAATGATATCGGAGTTGTTTTTAAAGAAAATAGTGTTATTGTTGATAGAGATGAAACAAAAAAAATATTAGATAGATGGATAGATTCATGGGATGAATACATACAAAATGAAAAAATGTTTTGTAAAAAACATAAAATCAATTTAATTATATCCGATATTGTCCCACAAGCTTTTATTATAGCAAAAAAATTAAATATTTATAGTATTGCAATATCAAATTTTACATGGCATTATATCTTTTACAATCTCTTTGGAGATACTTCTGCCAATAGACAAATTGAAGAAGCGTATAATCATGCAAATTTATTATTATCCCTCCCATTTAACGAAAAAATGCAAGTCTTTAAAAATAAAAAAGAAATAAGCCTCGTGTCTCGTAAAATAACAGTAGATAAAAAAGAGATAAGAAAAAAACATAATATAAAAGACAATGAATTGCTTGTATATATTGGAATGGGAAAATCATTCAATCCATCTTTTTTAAATAATATGAAACAAATCGATGTGCCAAACATAAAATTTTTAACTTCATCCAATACTAAACTTCCATTTAAAAATGTTATAAAAATTCCAAATAATGAAACAGAAACACAAAATTATATTGCTGCGTGTGATTTAATAGTGTCAAAAACTGGATATGGCACAGCATCAGAAGGAATTAGAGCAAAAGTGCCAATGATTTTTCTTAAAAGAGATGGATTTAAAGAAGATGAATTGATTGGAAATAAGGTCAAAGAGTTAGGCATAGGGCAGTTCATTTCAGAAAAATCATTTTTAAATGGTAATTGGTTAAACGAATTAAATCATTTGGACTCATATACAAAAAGATTTAATAATTTAAATAATAGATTTAAAAATAATGGCATTTTAGACATAGTTAATACAATAAAAGAAATAATATAAATTATACATTTTTAAAAACATTCTGAACATTAGCACACAATTTATAAAATTATGCACAGAGAGAATTTTTCAATTTATAGAAGATAGTTTGAATATATACTTGGATAAGATAAGAAAAATATGAATCAAAATGATAGAAATATTAAAGTATCAATTATAACAGTATGTCTAAATAGTGAACAATATTTAGAAAAAACTATCAAGAGTGTTTTGAATCAAACATATCCAAACATTGAATACATTATAATTGATGGTAATTCTACTGATAAAACAATAGAGATTATAAAAAAATACGAAAGTCGCATTACAAAATGGATAAGTGAATCTGATAATGGAATATACGATGCTATGAATAAAGGAATAGCTTTATGCAAAGGTGAAATTATTTATTTTTTGAATTCAGGAGATTATCTATATGCTAACAATATAATTCAAAAGATATCCAACGAATTTCTAAATCATGATATAATAGGAGTTTATGGAAATGTAGAATCTATTGATGGTATAGGCAATAAAAAAATTCGTGGAGGTAAAATTTCATATAATAATCTTTTATATAAAAGACTTTGCCATCAAGCACTTTTTGTTAGAAAAGAATTATTTGACGAATTCGGAACTTTTTCCACATTTTTCAAATTCTCTTCAGACCACGAATTTATCATCAAATGTATAAAAAAATACAACAATAGATTTATTTACATTGATGATATAATTTCGGTTTACTTGAGCGGAGGGGCAAGTTGTGTGCAAATGAAAAAAACAAAATTAGAAGATCTTAAAATATTATATTCTAATTATGATTTTATTCGATTTTTATTTGGGGCAATTGTATGTTTTGCAGTTATAATTAAATATAAACTACCCGGAGTCTCTAAACTTTAATCAGGAGAATCAATGAATATTCTTGTCATACCCACTACAGATTGGACAAAGCATCCAAATCCAAATAGATTGAATTTCATTTTTGATAGGATCGCAGAGAATAATACCGTTCATATATTTGATTTCAAATTAAAAAAATTTGAAGATCAACCCACAAGGAAAACTAAGTGCCATCTACACAATGCAACAGTTTTCAACTCCACAGATCAATCACTTTATTATTTTTATAATGCAATTCCTCAATTATTCAAATTGCGAAAAATAATCAAAGAACAGAATATAGACATAATTGTTTCTTCTAATATACTCCCATCATTTATAATTAATTTCATACATGGTAAAGTTCCTATTGTGATTGATTATCTTGATCATTTTGAAGAATCAGCTTCTGTATATTATCCAAAATCATTTTTTGGAAAAATTGTTCAAACCGGCGTCCGTTTTCTTGTTCACTTCAATCTAAAACATGCAAATTCTACAATTACCATAACAAAAGAATTTGAATCTTTTCTGCATTCTGTAGGCGTAAAAGAGGTTTGTGTAATTCCAAATGGTGTAGATATGGCAGTTTTCAAAATAATTCCAACTGCAGAAGCAAAAAAAAATTTAGGGCTTGCAGACATGCCTATAATCGGATATGTAGGTGCACTTGAATATTGGGTTAATCTGGAATCTGTTATAGAAGCTCTTCCTGATTTAAAAGTTACACTATTAATTATAGGTCCAGAACTCTTTACAGATTATGAAGATAGAATTAAAGACATGGCAAAATCATTTGGAGTGGAGGACAAAATCATCTTTACAGGAAGGGTAGAATATTCCGAACTTTATAAATATATTTGTGCAATGGACATTGGATTAAATCCTTTAAAATCTGTAAAAAAAAATGATATTACTGTTGGAGGGAAAGTATTTAATTATATGGCATGTGGAAAACCAGTCCTATCAAGTAGAATGCGTGCTTTGGAAAATTTATTAGGCGATAATCTATTTTATTACGACGGTGTGTCTTCTTTTAAAGATTGTGCAAATACTATTTTAAATAACTCTATTGATGCTGAAAAATATATTTCTGTGGCTTCTAAATTTGATTGGAATTTAATCGCAAGAGAGTATGAATCGTTTCTAAAAAAAGTAATCGAAAAAAATTTATCCAATCGTAAATAATAACATGATAGAGTTTATTTCCAAAAATCATATGTTGAAGTTTTTTTGAATATACATGTATAATAGACTTGTTGCATAATAAACCAAAATATAATCTTGGCATAGTGATTTATAACTAAAAATCAAAATTTAGTCACCACATATCGAAATATGAGTTAATACGCAACAAGTCTAATATTTATACATTTTCAAAATTATCTGCATAATGGGTGGCAATTATTGCATTATCTTTTAATAAACAAGGAACTCCATCAATAATAGGATATGCCAATAAACCTTCTTTCGTAAAAAATGAATTCTTTATTAACTCTATGGGTGTTTTTGTTATTGGGCAAATGAAGGGATTATAAATATTTTTATTAATTTTAGGACATTTTTCTATTATCATAAGACCTATTGGATTTAATTGATTCGAATAAACATCAAATAACCTATATTTTATTACTTTTAATCCAAGAGAAATGGCAGTAGAGTGTAAATTTTTAATATATCCATGTTGTTCCATTCTTTTTTGTGATTCCTTACTTGCAAACTCATATGCGGGTTCTAACAATATTAAATATTTTTTTGTAATTCTCATTAGTTCTAATAATGCTTCTTTTTCTTTTCCACCATTAGGCTCTATCGAATGTGATATATATACAACATCAATTGAATTATTAGTCATAGGAATATTAAAAAAATCTCCTATGAATAGAAACGAATCAACAATACCTTATTTTTTCATGTATTCGATTGCATATCGAACTCTACTCCAAGCTAAATCAAAACCATATATTTTTCTCGGCATATGTTGAAGTTTTTGGAGAAGGTGTGTTAATGTGGTTGCTTCACCAACGCCTACTTCAAGAATAGAATCACATTTGATGTTAATTTCATTAAATATTTTTGAAATTGTCGTAGTATATTTTTCATTAAATTCAGAATTTTCTTTTACATTTTTTATATAACTTCCACTTTGAAAATCATAACTTATCATAATTGTTTCAAGTGTGTTATTTTTTAGTTTTTCTGCATCTTTAAGATGCTGAATTATATTTCCCCCTCCCTCGTAAATATTTTTTATTATAGTTAGAAATTCTTTTTTCATTATACCTCCCTTAATATTATAATTTATATTAGCATGCCATTTTAAATATTTTTTTATTTAAAATTTCTATTTTAGAAATCGTATGTTGCTTTTAATCTGTAACATCTAAAAATCACAAAATTTTTGTATTTATAACAATAAATCGCAATTACTGATGCAATCAAATTCACAATTAATGATTGTCCACATATCGATTTTATTTTATAATTTTAACCTTAAATCATATTTATGTACAATACATATCATTTTTGTAATCTGTTTATGGATTAAATGTTTGTACTAACTGAAATTTAAAATTCGCGCTCATGGTGCCAAATCTTTATACCTTAGTAGTTACCTTTATTATTTTAATTTTCCACACTTAAATAAAATCATTCGTTATACGCATTTATTCTAAATCCTTCTCTTTTACAATACAAATCCTTTCTTGCTTCTTCCAAATCCGCTTCCATCATCATTCTTACCAACTCATTAAAAGTTATTTTTGGTTGCCATCCCAATTTTTCTTTTGCCTTAGATGAATCTCCAAGTAAAAATTCTACTTCAGTAGGTCGAAAATATTTAGAATCTATTTCTACTAATATATCTCCAGTTGTTTTATTAATGCCTTTCTCTGTCAAGCCTTCACCAATCCATTCAATTTTCACTCCAATATGCTTAAAACTTAATTCTACAAAATCTCTTACCGAATGCGTTTTTCCTGTGGCAATGACAAAATCTTCTGGTTTATCCTGCTGCAACATTAACCACATTGCTTCTACATAATCGACCGCATGACCCCAATCTCTTATTGAATCCAGATTACCCAAGTAGATCTTTTTTTGCATACCTAATTTAATTCGAGATATGGCTCTAGTTATTTTTTTGGTAACAAAAGTTTCACCGCGTAGTGGCGATTCATGATTAAATAAAATTCCATTACATGCAAACATATTATAAGCTTCTCGGTAATTAACAGTAATCCAGTAAGAGTACATCTTAGCTACAGCGTATGGACTACGAGGATAAAAAGGCGTTTTTTCTGTTTGAGGTGTTTCCTGCACTTTACCATACAATTCACTA
>JAAXQB010000126.1 GCA_012329085.1 Methanosarcinales archaeon
ATAAACCCAATAATGCTAAAAATGGTGTTTGTGCCGGAATAGCTCAGTGGCCAGAGCAACTGTTTTGTAAACAGTAGGTCGAGAGTTCGACTCTCTCTTCCGGCTCAAGAGATTTGATGTTGAGCTGTCAAGGTCATTTAGAAATTTCATACCTATCAGAATGATAAGAGAAAATACTTCCCACCGTCATCCTGAACGGAGCGGAGCGGAGTGAAGGATCTCGTTGTTTACTATAATAACTTGAGATTCTTCGCAAACTCAGAATGACAGGGGGGCTCAAAATTAAATGAAAAGGGTTGACCCTGTAAGCGAGTCAAATTTTCACTACGGGGTTGACAAAACTCAGAAAAAAAAGTAAAATAGAAATATAGTAATAAAAGAAAGCACCTTGAAAATTGAGACCGAGTATATGCGAGGTCGAGACCCCGCCCTCTATGCTGTATGGCAAGGTTAATAATATTATCCATTTAATATAAACTTGTTATTTTTAGCAAAAATTACATAGAGCTTAGAGGGCGGGGTAAACTCGCTTTGCTCGTTTAGTTGTTTGAAGTTATTCCGAAATTACTTTATTCTATTATTTTTAGTAGAATGTTTTTTATTTGAGAGTTTGATCCTGGCTCAGGATGAACGCTGGCGGCGTGGATAAGGCATGCAAGTCGAACGCTCGTTCGTGCCTCACTGCATTCGGCACGAACTTAAATGCAAAATGCAAAACGCAAAATGCAAAATAACAACTCAAAATGCAAAATAAATTTTAAAAAATGTTTTGAGTTTTGCACTGTTGTTTTTCGCTTTTCGTTTTTCGCTTTACGCTTAGTTCGTGCCGAGCATAGCGAGGCGCGAGCGATAGTGGCGAACGGGTTAGTAACACGTAGATACAAACCCTTTTCACGGGCATAACCAATTGAAAGATTGGCTAATTCCCGATAGTCCGAGCACTTAGTTTGCTGAGTGCTCGGTAAAGGTGTAAAGTAATTTATGCCGGAAGAGGATTGGTCTGCGGTCTATCAGCTTGTTGGTGAGGTAATGGCTCACCAAGGCAATGACGGATAG
>JAAXQB010000243.1 GCA_012329085.1 Methanosarcinales archaeon
CGGAAAGCACATTCGGAAAGCACATTCGGAAAGCACATTCGGAAAGCACATTCGGAAAGCACATTCGGAACGAATGTGCGTAATCACTCATTCTTTTAGAATGAGTTTAAGAAAATCTTTGATTCAGGAAATTCTCAAAGAGAATTTCCTTCTAAAAATTTCTCCTTTGGAGAAATTTTGTTTTTGAACGAATGTGCGTATGAGAAAACCGAATGTTTTCGAACGAACGAGCGTTATCTCGTAGGTGATGTTTTTTTTTGTTTTTTTAAATTGTAAATACATATTTCTTAAAGAGAAATATGGAAACACTCAAACTTTTCAGAATGATTTTTAGAAAATCTCTAATTTTTGTATTATATACTGAGAGAAAATTTTAATTTCTCGTATGCGTTTATTGATGTTTTTTAATTTGTAGGATAATATAACCACATGGTATAAATATTTAATCGAAAAAAGTTTATTAAAAAGACTTGTTGCAAATGAAAAATTTGCGCAATTTTCGTAATCTGTGGATATAAACTTTAAAGAACAAACGCTAAGTTATAATGTATATACAGATGAAAAAATAAATTTTTTCCATAAACACACAATTTTTCAAGTTATGTGCTATCGCTCGTTTGTTCGAATAACTCATTCATTCCGAATGAGCTATCGAAAATTTTCTTAAACTCATTCTGAAGGAATGGGTGATTGCGCCCATTCGTTCGAATAACGCTCATTTGTTCCAAATGAGCTATCAAAGATTTTCTTAAACTCATTCTAAAAGAATGAATGATTACGCTCATTCATTCTGAATGTGCTTTCCAAACGAGCTATTAAAAATCTCAAAATCAAATAGACTTGGCAAAAAATGAGTGAAATGAAACATAGTCTCATCGTTTAAAATATATAAACTTCAACATCTTAAAAAAAAATAAATAAATAAATTACCCCACCAATTTCAAAAATTCATTAAGTGCCATTCGTCTATGGGAAATTTCATTTTTATCCTCCTCAGCCATCTCCCCAAATGTTTTACCATCATATTCAAAAATTGGATCATATCCAAAACCATGTAATCCCCTTTCTTTATCTGCAATTTTTCCCTTTACAATACCAACAGACAAAATCGGTTCATTATTAGGCTCACAATACCCAACAACAGTTTTAAATAAAGCATTTCGATTTAGTTCACCTTCCATTAATTTCAATATTTTCTTATTTCCAATACATTTATCAACAAATGCTGAATACGGTCCCGGAAATCCATTCAATACCTCAATAAAAAGTCCAGTATCATCCATCATGACGGCTTTATTTAATTTTTTAACCAAATATTGCACCCCATATTCTGCAATCTCTTCAAGACTATTACTTTGAATTTCTGGATAGTCTTCTTTTTTTTGAATAACTGAAATCCCTTTTTTTGCAAAAATATCTCGAACTTCTATGAATTTATTATAATTTCCAGTAACAAATACAATCTTTTTCATTTTACATATACCTCCCTCTTTTTTTAATTTCATCTACTTTTTTAAGCACTTCTTCTGCATTGTTAAATGTTTTTTTATATCCTTTGCAAAATGCATTTATATAAGTCCCATAATAGTTATGTGTGCTTTTAAAAGTCCTAAATAATACACAAATATCAACTCCTTTCGACTCAATCGTTTCATCAAATGACCCAAGTCCAAAATCTATGAGATAAATTTTATTTTTATGTAATATCATATTAGAGGTGGTAAGATCCCCATGTACAATACCACTATTATGCAATTTCCCTATAAGTTCTCCTATTTTTTCACTCAATTTAGCATCAATTACTTCTTTTATAACATCTCCTTCGATATATTCCATTTCAATTGTAAATTCAAGTAGATTTTTTATAATGGGTGTTGGAATTCCCTTTCTTCTACTTTCAGAAATTAACCGTGCCTCTCTTTTTGTTCGCATTCTTCGTATCCTTTCATCAAGTTCTTTAACTCGATAATGTTTAGGCACTCGTTTTTTTATTATTAAATTATTTTTCAATTCAACCGTTGCTTCTGCACCAACTTTTAAGAATTTATTTTCCATTTTTAATCCTTTGAATTTTTAATCCAACTTATTGGCACGGCATCTGGTCTAAAACTTGGATTTACTCTTGAATCATCAATCTCAATAGTATCTCCATTATTTAACATTAGAAGTCCAAGATATGCAATCATTGCGCCATTATCACCCATAAATCTATTTTCAGGAACAAAAAAGGATGCACCCCTATCATTACACATAATATTTAACATTTCACGAAGTCGCATATTAGCACCAACGCCCCCTGCCAATAACACCTCGCTTTTTCCTGTATGTGCAAGAGCTCGTTCTGTAACTTCCACAAGCATTGCAAAGGAAGTTTCTTGAAATGAATAACACACGGCTTCCAATTTGTTATGTTTTAATGAATCTATTGCCGCCGTTGTAAGTCCTGAAAATGAAAAATCCATTCCCTTTACGGAATATGGTAATGGTATGTAAGTCAATGAATTTTTTGCATATTCTTCAATCTTGGGACCTCCGGGATGACTCAATCCTACACTTCTTGCAAACTTATCAAATGCGTTCCCAAGTCCTATGTCAAGAGTTTCTCCAAATACGCGATATTTAGAACCTCGAATCCCAAGTATTTGTGAATTCGCACCACTTACATATAGTGTTATTGGATCTTGTACGAGAGTTTTCCATTTTCCAACCTCGATATGTGCCAAACAATGATTTACCCCAATAAGTGGAATTTTAAACAACAAAGACAGCATTCTTGCCGTAGTTGCAACAGTTCTAAGGCATGGACCAAGTCCAGGACCTATTGAAAATGCAATACCATCAATATTATCCATACAAACTCCTTTTTCTTTTGCACTTTTTAAAAGATTTTCAATTACGGTAGATGCATATTTTGCATGATGCTGTGCTGCTTCCCTTGGGTGTATTCCTCCTTTTTCAGGTTTATAAGTTTTTGTAACTTCTGTTATTACTTTTTTTTCATTTACAATTGCTGCACTAAAATTCCATGCAGTCCCTTCAATTCCAAGAACGATTGCCAATTAAATAATTCTCCTTTATGATTATGCTAATTATAATAGGAATGCGATGGTATTAATCTTTGCTATTGGATAAATATGGATGATAGATATATATTTATATTAGCAAATCTTTTTTTATAATGGAATGAATTCCAACAAATGAGAAATGAAAAAATAATTTTTTTTCTTAATACGAGAATTTTATAAATTGCATACAATTAAAAAAATTTCTTTAAACACATGATTTTATAAATTGTGTGTAAAAATATAAAAATAAAATAAAAAATAAAATGAAAAATAAAATGAAAATAGCAATAGCATCAAGCAATGGAATTTATGTAAATTTACATTTCAGCAAAGCTGGAAGATTTATGATTTATGAAATAAAAAAAGGAATTCCAAAATTATTAGAAATTAGGGAAAATAAAATAACAGGAAATCATGATGGATGCGGTCCAGAGATTAAATCCTTATTAGACAAAGTTGCAGAACTTGTAGAAGATTGCAATATTATTGTATGTTATAAAATTGGAGGATGTGGAAGGGATCAATTTGCTAGGAAAAATATAAAAGTGATTGAATCGCAGGAGCTTATATCCGATGTTTTATCAAAGATTGCAAATGTAGGTGCAAATAAAGATAAAGAATTTAAAGATTTAAATCCTGATTTAAATTTACTTAAAATGGCATGAAACATTATGCGAGAAAGTGGAATTCTTTTACATATTTCTTCACTTCCATCCGAATATGGAATTGGAGATTTGAATGCATTTGAATTTGTAGATTTTCTTGTAAAGTCAGGTCAAAAAGTATGGCAAATACTTCCAATCAATCCGACTGATATTGCAGTGGCAAATTCGCCATATTATAGTTATTCTGCATATGCAGGAAATATACTATTTATAAGTCCAAAACTTTTAGTAGATGATGGGTTTCTTAAAAAAGAAGACATTTATTTAAAACTCAAATTTTCAGATGAAAAAGTAAATTATAAAGAAGTTACTGAATATAAAGAAAAAATTTTTGAAATTGCATATAATCGATTTAAAAAAATTATTTCTTCATCTAATTTTTCAAACTATCTTTATGATTATAATGAATTTTGTATTGAAAATTCAAATTGGCTTGAAGATTTTGCATTATTTACAGCAATAAAAAAATCAAATTTTCTTTCATTGGATGGCACTTATAAGTGTGAAAATTCATTAAAAGAAAAAAGAACACGGTTAATTGAAAAAGAAAAGTTTTTACAATATCTTTTTTTCAAACAATGGGATTTACTTAAAAATTACTGCAAAAAAAGAGGAATTCGTATTATTGGAGATATGCAGATATATGTAATACAAGATAGTGTTGAAGTTTGGAAAAATCCAAAAATTTTTAAACTTGATAAGGATAATAATCCTTCATTCGTAGCAGGCGTTCCACCAGATTATTTTAGTAAAACTGGACAATATTGGGGAAATATAGTTTATGATTGGGATGCTTTAAAAAAGCAAGGGTATAAATTTTGGATTGATAGAATTGCACACAATTTAAAACTTTTTGATTTAATTAGGATTGATCATTTTAGAGGATTTATTGAGTATTGGGAAATTCCTGCAAACGAAAAAACTGCAATAAATGGAAAATGGGTAAAAGCACAGCCTTTTGAGTTTTTTAACACGATATTAAAAAAATTTCCAATCACCTCATTTATTGCTGAAGATCTTGGGAGTCTAACACAAGAAGTTATTGAAACAATAAATAAATTTAATTTTTCTGGGATGAAAGTACTTTTATTTGCATTTGATGAAGATTGTTCTAAAAATCCACATATTCCTTACAATCACATAAAAAACTGTGTTGTATATACGGGAACTCATGACAATAACACAGTTCGTGGCTGGTTTGAAAAAGAAGCAGCAGATGAAGATAAGAAAAGATTTTTTGAATTTATTGGAAAAGAAGTTCCAACAAATGAAATACATTGGGAATTTGTAAGACTTGCATTATCATCTGTTGCAAATCTTTCAATAATACCTATGCAAGATATTATTGGAGCTGATGATACAAGTAGAATGAATTTACCTGCAACAATAAAAGGAAACTGGGAATGGAGAGTTTTAGAGAAGCAATTAACAAATGAAATTTCATTAAAACTTTCAAAAATGACAAGAATATATGGAAGATGTTAAAAATTTAAAAATTTTTTTGATGTATATAGTAAGTTAGAATAATTTCATTTGAAATATTGTAAAACTATCGCTCACTCATTCTGAATGTGCAAACGCTCGTTCGTTCCGAACGAGCTATAAAAAAGGAAAAACATATATAAAATCATAACCTATATAGATTTATAGAATTAAAACCCAATTGAATATCAACGAATTGCAATAAATAAAAGGAAATGACATGGAAGAAAAAAAAATTAAATGTTTTCCAAATGGAACATCTGTGAAAGTTGTAGCTAATTCAAAGTTGCCACACATACCAAAAGAATTGAAAGGACTTAAAGATTTATCATACAACCTTTGGTGGAGCTGGAATCCAGAAGCACGAATGATATTCAAACAATTAGATCCTGTGGCATGGAAACAAAGTATGCACAATCCTATCAAAATGTTAAAGGATCTTCCTATCGAATTTTTTGAGAGGGCAATAGAAAATCCTAAATATATGCATAGATATGGAGTTATAATGCATCGTTTTGAACAATATATAACTTATTGCAATGGATGGTTTTCTGAAAATTATCATGAGCATAAACATCTTACTATTGCTTATTTTTCAGCAGAATATGGGATACATCATTCACTTCCATTTTATGCAGGAGGACTTGGAGTTCTTGCAGGTGATTATTTAAAAGAATGTAGCGATCTTGGAATCCCACTGGTTGCAGTTGGATTTATGTATTCTAAAGGATATCTTCATCAACATATTAGATCGGATGGTTGGCAAGAAAATAGAGAGAAAACCCTTGATAGAGATGTGGCACCCATTGATCGAGTGCTTGATATGCATGGAAAACAATTGGTGATTAAAGTGCCACATATAACTCCTTCCATATATGTCGCAGTATGGAAAGTTCAAGTTGGTAGAGTCCCGTTGTATCTTATTGATACTGACATTGAACAAAATTTACAAGAAAATCGTTCAATTTCATCATTACTTTATGCAGGGGATACAGAACAAAGATTAAAACAAGAAATTGTTCTTGGAATTGGTGGAAGAAAAATATTGTGCCATCTTGGTATTGATTATTCAGCTGTTCATTTAAATGAAGGTCATTCTGCATTTGTTCTAATTGAAAGAGTAAGAGAACGAGTGGAAAATGGGGTTGATTATGAAGTTGCCCTTAAACAAGTTAAAAAAACATCTTTTTTTACCACACATACACCAGTTGCCGCAGGACATGATGTGTTTTCTTTTGACCTAATCGATAAATATTTTAATGAATATTATGGCGCTCTTGGAATTGAGAGGGGGGAATTTTTAAAACTTGGAAGTCATCCAGAACATCCGGATAAAGGATTTGATATGACTGTATTTGCGATGAGAATGACTGAATATCATAATGGAGTTAGTAAAAAACACGGAGAAGTTGCACGAAAAATGTGGAATTGTCTTTGGCCAGATATATCTGAAGAAAAAAATGTTCCAATTGATGCCATAACTAATGGTGTGCATTTACCAAGATGGATAAATCACAAAATGAAATTACTTTTTGATACATATTTAAATCCAATATGCGGAGATTGGCAAAAAGAGCATGATAATCCACTTATATGGAATCTCATTGATGAAATTCCAGATAAAGAACTTTGGAATACAAAAAAATGGCTTAAATCTAAGATGTTTAGTAGAATGAGGGAATATTCTCAATTAAAATGGGCTGAAAAAAGGTCAGAATCTGCCAACTTAGCATCAGAGGGAGCACTTCTAAATCAAGACATACTTACAATCGGTTTTGCGAGACGATTTGCAACATATAAAAGAGCAGATTTAATATTTCATGATTTAGATCGTATTAAAAAAATAGTAAATAATTCCAGAAGACCAGTCCAATTTGTATTTGCAGGAAAAGCACATTCTGCAGATGATGAGGGAAAAAGAATATTACAACGAGTATATAAGTTTGCACAAGATCCGGAATTTGGGGGGCGAATTGCATTTATAGAAGATTATGGAAGTAGAATTGCACAATATTTAGTCCATGGTGTGGATGTATGGCTTAACAATCCAATAATTCCAATGGAGGCATGTGGAACAAGTGGTATGAAGGTGGCTTTAAATGGAGGAATAAATTTAAGTTCGCATGATGGATGGTGGATTGAAGGATATAATGGTAAAAATGGGTGGACATTTGGTAGTGAATTTGTTGAGGGGGATCGAGATAAAATAGATGCAAATTCCATATATGATATTATTGAAAAAGAAGTTGCACCATTGTATTATTCAACTAAAATGAATGCAATACCTCACGAATGGATAAAAATGATGAAAGAATCAATAAAAAGTGTAGCACCAAAATTCTGTACGCGAAGGATGGTTAAAGAATACATGTCTATGTATTATCCGCATGTATTAAAGAATGCCAAACAACATATATGAGATTTGTATTAATTTAAGTTTCTTTGATAGCTCATTCGGAACGAACGAGTGTTTGCTCGTTCGAAACGAACGAGCGTTTGAAAAAATATTTGATTTTTGATAGCTCATTCGGAACGAACGAACGTTTGCTCATTTAAGAATGGTATGTGCGTAAACACTCATTCTTTTCAAAGATCATTTAACACTCATTCTTTACAAGAGTGAGCTTTGTAAAAAATGATCGTTAAATGAGTTTTAAAAAATTTTTATTTTTTGATGGTATATACACTATAGCTTTTTACTTTTTGTTTTTTGAGTGCCTATTTTTAAAAATTATTTATAAATAAAAATAAAACGAGAAATTGGAAATTTCTCTAACTCAGTATGAAAGAATGAGTGTTAAGCATATCATTCTATAAGATATATGCAATCTAAAAATAAATTGTATTTGCAGAATAACACATAAATAAAAAATCAATAATAAAAACAAATATTATTTATTGTACAAATTCAACATTTAAACGATTTGACCATTTCTTAAATTCATTAACAACAACATTATTTAAAAAAATAAAAAATAGATGGATTTACACATATAAAAATTATAAGAATTGGAGTGTTTTTAATTATTATTGGATTGCTTTTAGCTTCATTGATTGTAAGCAAATATAAAAAAGAATAGGTATGGTCATTATAGGAGAGATTTAATTCTTTTCTATATTTTTTTTATTTTTTATTTTTATAAATCTTATAATATCTTAATAATATTAGGTTTTTTAAAAATAACAAAACTTTATATATCTTTGAATACTATAATATATTGTTTGGTTTTAAAATAATAAACCTAACAACTATCTAAAAAATATAAGAGGATTTAAAAAATGACAGTAATAATAAAAGAAAA
>JAAXQB010000370.1 GCA_012329085.1 Methanosarcinales archaeon
AAATATCATATTGGAATAATGCAATGGAATTATTAACTGGAATATATGCATTTAGAGTCATAAATACAAAAAATCAAACAAGTATATTTAATGAAGAAAATGAACCTGTTTTAGCAGATCTTATTGTAGATGGAGTGAATGGGAAGGAATTGCATAAATATTACGATGGCGAATTGAAAAAAATACCAGGTAGAGAAGTATATGAAATTCAAACCACCAAAACAATTAATGGGATTGATAGATTTGTTATGATTGTTGCATCTCCCATTAAAGATGCAAATATGGATGTTGTTGGTGCAATACAAACCATTTATGATCTTACTGAACAAAAAAAAGCTGAATATATCATATATCAAGCAGAAAAAGATAAAGAATGGCGCGAATCATTTGATTCAATAGATGAACCTGTAATTGTGCAAAATCGTGATTTAATCATCATTCAGATAAATAAAGCGGCAGAAAATATTGAAAATATAATAGGAGGGGATGGCATAATCGGAAAAAATTGTTACGCCTTATTTTCTGAATTGAATAAAAAACAAGAAGAAACTCCAGCTATGATTGCATTAAAAACTAAAAAACCTGCAACTAAAAATATAGATTTTAGTCACATTGGTTTAGGCACTTACTCATTTAAATCAACTCCCGTTCTTAATAAATCCAATGAAGTTAAAAAAATAATAACAGTAACAAGGGATATTACCAAAGAATTACAAATGGAAAATGAGAAAGAAAAAGTTATGAAAGAACTTGAATTTAAAAATAAGGAACTTGAAGACTTTACACATACCATTTCACATGATTTTAAATCACCTCTCATCACAATAGAAGGATTTGCAAACATGTTAAAAGACAATTTAAGTGAAATGAATGTGAATGGCATGGATGAAAATATGGATTATTTAAATTTTATTTCTAATTCTGCGAATAAAATGAGGCATATGATGGATGAGACTCTTAAATTATCTAAAATGGGTAAATTTGTAAGCCCTCCAAAAGAAATTCCATATGATAATATCATACAAGAAGCTATGGATTTTATGCATGGAGAAATTGTAAAAAATGAAGTAGAAATATCAAAAGCCAAAAATTTACCAATTGTGTGTGTTGATAAAATTCGAATAATAGAATTGCTAATAAATTTGATAGGAAATAGTATCAAATATTCTAAAAAAGATGAAAAACCAATGATTGAGATAGGGCATATAATAAATGATAAATCCAATGAATCGAGTGGATATGCAATATTTTATGTGAAAGATAATGGAATTGGAATTTCAAAAAAGAATCAAGAACAAGTATTTGAGTTGTTTTATCAAACAAGTGATGATAATGTTGGATCTGGTGCAGGTATGGCAATAGTGCGAAAGATTGTTGAGTCGCATGGTGGAAAAGTATGGGTTGAATCTGAAATAAATAAAGGGACTACAATATTTTATACATTACCAATTAAATCTGATGGAAAAAGTTGTGGGTTTTTGCAGCAATCTTAATTCTACTTTGTCACATTACAAGATAAACTAGTTATATGAGGCGGTATAACCTCAAATCATTCAGAAAAGCAAAATCAATATCGGATGCTTGAATGAGCATTTAATATGACAAAATCGAGTTAATTTTAAAAATATTTAAATCCTGATAAATTGTGTGCAGCTTTTAAACCAATATCAAGAATAGAAGATATTGTATATTCTTGCTACTTAGGTAAAAGCATAGCTGCTTTTTTACTATGCAAACTAATTTTTTTTCATCTATTTGCCCTTTTTTTGCAAGAAGTTTAATAAATGATGTCAAATTAGAAAAATCTCTTATATGAAAAATTGAAATTCCAAATGAAATATATGGTTATTTCAATGCATCATATATTGAATTGAGGATTAATTACCGAGTTGTAAAAATATTGGCGCATTCTATTATTAAAATCAATTTTTCATAAACCTGCGATGCATTTAAATTTTGTTCTTGCATATAATTTGTAAAGCTCATTCTCGAAGAGAATGAGCGTTTGCTCATGATTGAACAAATGAGCGTTTGCTCGTTCTCACAGAGAACGAGCGTTTATTATATACTAAAAGAAATTTTTTAATTTTTTGTTCTAATTTTTTTATTAATCAATGAATTTGTAAAATCCATTTTTGTGATAAAAGAAGGGAAATTTGCGATAAGAGAAATTTCTATTTTTTGGGACGAAGTCATAAAATCCAATAATATTATATAGCATACCCATTTAATAAATTCTATATGAAAGATCCAAATCTCTCAATTAATGAAAAAAAAGTGCTAATAAATTTACATAAATCAAATCAAGATATATTAAATTCACTTGCAAATAATACAAAACTTAAAATAGAATCTGTAATGCAAGCATCTTTTTTACTCGAAAAAAAAGGATTTGTAGAAATAAATGAAAATGTTATAAAAACATATTGTATAACTAATGAGGCAATATTTTATGTAGAAAACGGGCTTCCTGAAAGACAAGTACTCAATTTTATAAAAACAAAAAATTTAGAATCTATTGAAAATATTAGAAAAAAATACAGTCCAAAGATAGCTAATATCGCAATTAATTGGTTGTTAAAGAAAAAATGGGCAACAATTGAAGATGGTTTTTTAATTCCAACAAAAACACATTCATTAGAACTTGATGAGGATGAAATTCTACTTAAAAATCTTGACAAAACTGGAAAAACAATTGAAGAATTGAATGCAAATATAGATACAATACAAACCCTTATCAAACGAAAATTGATAGAAACTAAGGAAACAAAAATAATAACAATATCGATAACAGATGATGGTAAAAATTTTGCAAATAAAGGAATTATAATTGAAGAAGAAATTTTACAATTAACCACTGATATTTTAAAATCTAAATCATGGATTAATAAAAAATTCAAGCCATATGATATTAATCTTGCACCAAAACAAATATATGGTGCAAAGATGCATCCATATCAAAGATTAATAGATGAAATGCGAAAAATTTTTTTTGAAATGGGATTTACTGAAATAAAAGGAGATATTGTTCAAAGTTCTTTTTGGAATTTTGATGCATTATTTCAACCACAAGATCATCCAGCAAGAGAGATGCAAGATACCTTTTATTTAGATTCAGAATCTGATATTCCAGAAAATTATGTAAAAAAAGTATCTGAAATGCATATAAATGGAGGAAATACAAATTCAACAGGATGGGGTGGCAATTGGAGTGAATCTATTGCAAAAAAGAATGTTCTTAGAACTCATACTACAGCAGTAACAATAAAATATTTGGCAGACAATCCAGATAAACCTACAAAAGCATTTTGCATAGATCGTGCATATAGGCGAGAAACAATCGACCCAACTCATACACCCGAATTTGAACAGCTTGAAGGTGTTGTGATGGATAAAAATATGTCTTTTTCAAATCTCCTTGGATTTTTAACAGAATTTTATCATAGATTGGGATTTACAAAGGTTCGTTTTAGACCGGGATATTTTCCATATACTGAACCAAGTGTGGAACCAGAAGTGTATATCGAGGGCATGGGTTGGGTGGAGCTTGGAGGTGCAGGAATATTTAGAAAAGAAGTGACAAACCCACTTGAGATTAAATACCCAGTTCTTGCATGGGGGCTTGGAGTAAGCAGACTTGCAATGTTAAAACTTGGGCTTAAAGACCTTCGTGAGTTATATCAATCAGATATTGATTGGCTTCGAAAATCTAAGATGAATGCAATCTAATAGATTGAAAATTTAATCACTACAATATAAAAATTTAAGAACAAATGCTAAATTATAATGTATATATAGATAAAAATATAAAACAATAAATGAAAAAAATCTGCGTAATTTGCATAATCTACAAAAGCTTGCAGATATAAGATTTAAAAAACAAATGCTAAAATATAATGTTAATTATTCAATAAAAAAACAAATTAAAAAATTGGACGCAGATAAACGCAGATTGTCAGGATTTTAAATATAAAGAATTGACGAAATAAGCTGCTGCATCACATATAATAAGAAAAACTTTCTTTGGCGTTTATCTGCGTAAATCTGCGTTCTAAATTAGGTAGAAGTTATACTTTACATATAATAAATTAGGTAGAAGTTATACAGTATATACTATAAAAAATTTGCATAATCTGCGAAAGCTTGCGGATATAAGATTTAAAGAACAAATGTAAAATTACAATGTATATGCAGAGAACAAATGTTAAATTGTAATGTATATACAATTAAAAAAATTAATACTATGGCAATTTTATCCAAAAATAAATTAAATGAATTGATATTAAATACACCGCCACTTATTGAAAATATGGTGGATGCAAAAATACAAATACAAACAAATGGTATAGACTTAACTCTAAAACAGATAGAATTATTAGATGGCTCAGGTGCAGTTGATTTTGATAATTTGCAGCGAAAAATTCCACACACTTCAATTCATGAATTTGATGATATTGGATGGGCATTTCTCATGCCCGGATGTTATAAAATAATATTCAATGAAATTGTAAATATTCCAAAAAATATTTCCGCATTAGCAAAACCAAGGTCAAGTCTTTTACGATGTGGTGCAACTCTTGAAACTGCTGTATGGGATGCTGGATATTCAGGAAGAAGTGAATGTATGCTTGTAGTGCATAATAAATCTGGATTTCGTGTAAAAAAAGATGCACGAATTATGCAACTTCTATTTTTTGAATTAGATGAAATTGTGGAAGAAGGATATATAGGAATCTATCAAAATGAAAATAAATGTTAAAGATATGGATTG
>JAAXQB010000319.1 GCA_012329085.1 Methanosarcinales archaeon
ATATGCGGAGAGAAATTTTCAATAGCTCATTCGAAAAGCTCATTCGGAAAGCTCGTTCGGAACGAACGAGCGTATGAGAAAATCTTTGATTTTCGAACGAATGAGCGTAATCACTCAAACTTTTCAGAATGAGTTTAAGAAAATCTTTGATTTTCGAACGAATGAGCATCATCTTGTATTTTATTTTTCCATAAGAAAAGTGCTTTAATTGCATGGTTGCATATAAAAAACACATCATACACTAATATCTAATAGTGCATGTTACTATTTAACTTGAATTATGTTTTAATTATATATAATAGACTTATTACGATATATCAATCTTGTAAAGATCTTAGTTTCTTTTACCACCTTATACATTTTCAATTCATTAATATTTTAGATGATGGTTCCTTAAATCCCATGGCATTAACATAACTTTATCATTAAAAGCATCTTTTTATTACGAAATATATCCGATGCAAATGCTCGTTCAGAGCGAATAACGCTCATTCACCCCGAATGATTTATCGAAAATTTTCTTAAACTCATTCTGAAAAGTTTGAGTGTTTACGCACATTCGTCCCAAATGAGTGTTAAATATATAATTTTACAAGTTATATGCAATAAAAAAACATTAGATTTTATTATAAACAATATTCATATAAAATTTACAATTCAAATAATTTAAATCTTAAAGCATATAAAGCATGCAGTCATTTATTACATTATTACACAAATGCATAAATGCATAAGTACATAATTAAATCAAATTAAAAAAGCATGAATATAAAAAAAAATACAGTATATCTCGTAGGTGCAGGTTCTGGAGATCCTGATTTATTAACAATTAAAGCTAAAAAATTGATAGATGCTGCAGAAGTTATTCTTTATGACAATCTTGTAGGAGAGGAAATAATACAATCAATTAATATACATACTGAAAAAATAAATGTTGGTAAACAAGCATCTAATCACACACTTACTCAATCTGAAATAAATAAACTTTTAATTAAAAAATCAAAAGAAGGAAAACTTACAATTCGATTAAAAGGGGGTGACCCATTTGTATTTGGAAGAGGGGGAGAAGAAGCAGAAGATCTCATATCAGAAGGTATTAATTTTGAAGTAGTTCCTGGAATAACATCAGGGATTGCAGTACCTGCATCTTTTAACATTCCAGTGACACATAGAAAATATGCGTCATGTGTAACATTTATAACAGGAAATGAAGACCCAACAAAAAAAGATACAAGCATCGAATGGGAGTTTGTTTCAAAATTAAATGGCACAATTGTAATTTATATGGGAATTGGAATGCTCGAAAAAAATATTAACGAACTTCTAAAATATGGAAAAAATCCAAAAACACCTATTGCCATAATTGAAAATGGTACAAGAAACAAATCTCGCATAACTATTGGTGCATTAGATACAATTGTAAATATTTCTATAAAACAAGAAATCAAACCACCTGCAATCATAGTTATTGGAGATGTTGTACAATTTCATGAAATTCTTAGATATTTATAATTAACGAAATTATTTTAAATTTATAGAGGCATGATTAATAAAAAAACAATTGCCATTATGCGACCTTTAAGTACAATGGAAAAATCAATATCACTTGCAAATTCTTTTGGATTTGATATTATTGCGGCATCCATGGTTGAAATTGTGGACATGAAGGATAAAAAATTTAAATATTTCATAAATTCCGTGATTGAGTGTAAAGCTGATTTTGTGATATTTACAAGTGTAAATGGAATTAAATTTACATTATGTAAGCTAACAAATGAATCTCGGATGAAATTTATAGAGGGGCTTAAATCTACTAATGTAATCACAATTGGACCAATTACTAAAAATGCACTTATGAAATTAGGTATTAAATCAACAATTCCAGATAATGATAATTATAGTTCAGAAGGTTTGTTAAAATGCCTATGTAAAAAAGTAAAAGATAAAACTGTTTTTATTGCGAGATGTTTTTATGGTTCAAAATTTTTTATCCCAAGTCTTGAAAAATGTGGGGCAATTTGTTTTGAAACAAATGTTTATTCATTAGATATGCCAAATGGAGCTGCACAAAAAAAATTAATTCAAGAGGCAATTTTTGGCAATATTTCAATATTCCCATTTACAAGTTCTATAATGGTGCATAATTTTGTTAAACAAATAAAAAATTACGATTTAAATTTAAATGTGAAGGATGTTTTACAAAATTCGATTGTTGCAGCGATTGGAATTCCAACAGCGGATACTTTAAAACAATATGGAATAACAGTTGATATAATACCTTCAAAATGTACTTTTGAAGCTATGATTGAAGATATTGCAAAAGAAATGAGATGACGCTTGTTCATTTTGAACAAGCAAACGCTTATTTGTTCCAAATACGCAAACGCTTGTTCATTCTGAACAAGCTATTTAAAATTTTCACATTATCTCCATAAATTTTTATAATAATATATACAATAAAAAAATCCTAACTTTTAAACATATCTTTTTAATATATGAAATCCTATTAATTAATAAAATTCTTAAATAAGGTAGAAATCATATATGTTACATGTAATAGGTCATAAAAATCCAGATACAGATAGTATCTGCTCATCGATAGTATTATCTTATTTCTTAGATGGAATTCCAATTAGGCTTGGAAATATCAATTCTGAAACTGAATTTATACTTAATAAGTTTGGAGTGAAAATACCACGCCATCTAACTTCTGCAAAAAATAAAGATGTATTTCTTGTAGATCATTCAGAACACATACAATCAATAGATGATCTAAAAGATGGAAATTTAATAGGTATAATCGACCATCATAAAATAAATATATCTACTTCTGAACCAATAATTTACATATCAAAGCCTGTTGGATGCACCGCAACAATCATTGCAGAACTTTATTTTAAAAATGCAATGGAACTCATAGGTGGTAAAAATAAAGAATTAAAACCAGAATTGGCAGGACTTCTTCTTTCGAGCATTCTATCAGATACTGTATTATTTAAATCAGTCACTACAACTGACCTTGATATAGAAATTTCCAATAAATTAGCAAATATTGCAAAAATTGATGATGTTCAATCTTATGGGATGGAAATGCTTACTGCAAAATCTTTAATTGATAAAATGTCTTCAAAAGAAATAGCTTTTATGGATTACAAGGATTTTGATTTTAAGGGAAAAAAAGTTGGAATGGGGCAAGTAGAAGTTATTAACACATCTTTTATAGATACAAAAATAGATGAAATTCTTAATATTATGGATGAGAAGTTAAAGATGCAAGGGTATGAGTTTATTTTATTCGTAGTAACTAATATTATAAAAGAAGGAAGTATGATTTTTGTTATTGGAAACACAAGTATATTTGAAAATGCTTTTAATGTAAAATTAATTGAAAATCGCGTATATTTAGATGGTGTGATGTCAAGAAAAAAACAAATTGTTCCTCCAATTGAAAAATATTTCTAATTATGCTTTAATTCCACATAAAATAAAGGTTGTTTATTTCAGTAATTAATAATTATGCACAATATTCATCACAAAATAAATTTAAATATCAATTGAAGTTTTTAAGGCAAAATATATAATGTTAATTATTCACATAATTGGCAGCAAATGAGTTCGTTTTGTTATATTTCAATAAAAACTCTACTAATGGCAGCATAATGTACTATATTGATACATATCATACATAAAAATACAATGCTTAATGTGATAATTATTTTTTATTCATAATAAATCCAATATTATATTATAGTTGAAGTCATAACAAATTAGAGCTAAGATCTACTAAATTAGAAAATAAAGATCATTTATTTTTCAACCATCCAATTGCAAATGAATTTTTTTTTGGCTCAAGC
>JAAXQB010000218.1 GCA_012329085.1 Methanosarcinales archaeon
AAATTTCCTTGAATATATAATTTATAAATTAGCATACAGTCAAATAACGCTCATTTGTTCGAAAATCAAAGATTTTCTTAAACTCATTCTGAAAGAATGAGTGATTACGCTCATTCGTTCTGAATGAGCTTTCCGAATGAGCTTTCCGAATGAGCTTTCCGAATGAGCTTTCCGAATGAGCAAACGCTTGTTCATTCTGAACAAGCTATAATTTTTTTTCTTAAATTCATTTTGAAATAATGAGTGTTTACGATTGTTTATTCCGAACAAGCTATAAAAAAAGATAATTAAAATATCAATCTGTAGAATGCATAGATTGAATAAATTAAAATTTAATTTAACACAAATTTTTTACAATAATTAGACATATGCCCAAATTTTAAATATTTGGTTTAGGGATATATTGCAAGATTATAAAACCTTTTATTTTTTTATTGATGCAAATTTTATCCAATGATTTTGTTTTGTGGAGGATAATTTTGTTTATTTGGGTCGCAGATTTATAAAAAATACATTCATCCCACATTCTCAAACATCTTTTGTTTATTTTTTGATGTAGTGTTAAAATTAATTAAATCAATTTCTTCTTTGCATCATTGATTTGCATTGATTTTTTTTGTATTCTCTAATTAAAAAAGAATATTTTATTTTTTTTATTATATATAACTTATGAAGTTATGTGCTCAAAGAAATTTTCAATAGTTTGTTTGGGATGAACGGGCGTTATCTCGTAAAAGATATAAAAAATATTATATATTATGAGCTACATATATAAATTAAGGATAGTCAATTGAAAGAAATAAAATATGTGTAATTGATAGTCTTAGGGATTGCCAAGAAATAAGTTGGCAAATTTTATAAATTATAAGTACATAAATATAACAATTGAAATTTGATATGTTATTTTCTGGTAACCCCTTAATAAAAATTTATTGATTTATAAGTTTAAACTAAATCATAAAAAAACGAAATAACATTTATTCGTTCCGAATAAATAAACGCTCATTCTCTTTCATAGAATGAGCTATTAAAAAATATTAAAAATATATTTTATAAAGTGTAAAAAATGAAAAAACCAACAGTTATTGCATTAATTATAAGTTTAACAATTCTTACATTTGTCATATTTTTTTTAACATATATGCCTGAAGAAAAAGAACCAATTCAAATAATAGATGGCGATATTATAGAACTTCCCACTCCTGCATTGACGGGAGTAATGTCTGTTGAGCAAGCAATAAAGAAAAGAAGGTCAGTTAGAAGTTACACAGATGAACCACTGAATTTAAATGAAATTTCACAACTCATGTGGGCGGTACAGGGTATAACTGAACCTAATCGGAAGCTTAGGGCTGTACCATCCGCAGGAGCGACATATCCATTAGAAGTGTTTATAGCAATAGGAGAAAATGGTGTTATTGGGCTTAATAGTGGATTATACAGATACAATCCTTATGCACATAGTCTTATAAAAGAATTAGAAGGCGATCTTAGATTTGATTTGGCAGGTGCGGCACTTGGGCAAGAATTTATCTATGATGCGCCAATAAATATAATTATAACTGCCATTTATGAAAGAACTACTGCACGGTATGGTGATAGAGGAATCCGATATGTGCATCTGGAAGCAGGGCATGCTGGGCAAAATCTTCATCTTCAAGGTGTTGCTTTAAATCTTGGTATGGTTATGGTGGGGGCATTTCGTGATGATGAAGTTAGAAATATATTGCATTTAACTGAGGATTACTCAATATTGTATATAATTCCTGTTGGTCATCCACATACATAAATCTTTTAAAGGGATTTCCAATATTTTTTTTGTATTTGTTTAATTTCTGATATAAATTCAAAAATACCATTATGATTTTTTTTAAAATCATTATCATTTAAAGAGTTTTTAAAATTTGCATCCTTCTCAATAAATGAATCCAAAATA
This sequence comes from Methanosarcinales archaeon, assembly GCA_012329085.1. The sequence goes on from JAAXQB010000218.1 coordinate 1,937, forward strand.
TTTATGACAGATGCAGATAATGCATCAAGATTGTATCCACCTTCAAGTACGGCAACCATCTTACCCTTAGCAGTTAAATCTGCAATATATTTAACAATGCTTGCAAGTTGTTTAAATCCCAATTCTGTCATATTCATTCCGCCAAGGTGATCCTTTGCATGTGTATCTTGTCCTGCCGAGATTAATACAATGTCTGGATTAAATTCAAGGGCAATTGGAACTAATATATCTTTAAAAACTTGCACGAATTCTGCATCACCTACTCCCATTGGCATTGGAATATTTATATTAAATCCAATTCCTTTGTTTGCACCCACTTCATTAATTTTTCCAGTACCAGGATATCCGATACTTTGGTGAGTTGAGAAATATAATACAGATGAATCGTCATAAAATATATCTTGTGTTCCATTTCCATGATGGACATCCCAATCCACAATTAACACTTTTTTTAAATTATATTTTTTTTGAGCATATCTTGCACCAATTGCAATATTATTAAAAATACAAAAGCCACTTCCTCTATTTGAAAATGCATGATGCCCAGGAGGTCTTGCAAGCACAAATGCATTAGCCATGCCATCCATAATAGCATCAATCGAAGATATAATTCCATCTACCGCACGCAATGAAGCATCATACGAATCTTTTGATATTATTGTATCAGAATCTAAAATACCCCATTCTTTATTTGACAATTCTTGTATGTATTTAATATATTTTAGATTGTGAACCAATTCAATTTGATTTACAATTAATTTTTTATCAATTTCATGATTTTTATTGAAAATATTAACAATGCGTTTGTTAATTTTATTGTTTTCAATTGCTTTCATTATTACAATTAATCGTTCTTTACACTCTGGATGAGTTCCAGTATCATGTTTTAAATAATCGTTATGGTATGCAATTCCAGTTCTAATTTTAGTATCCATAAATATAAAATTAATTGAGATTAAATGATATAAAAGTTACTATTTGCAACATTTTTTTAAATTTAAAAAATAAAACATTCAGTGATGCCATACAAGAAATGCAATGATATATTATCTTTGTATGTGGCAGAACATATAGTAAATTTTTAGTTTATCATACATCCAATCTATTTTATTTTATTAAAATATAATTTTTCACTATATGTAATTTATAAAATTATACACTTAATGCCCATCAACGCACATTCTCTTTGAAAATATGCTCTCGAAGAGAATGTTATTTAAAGAAATTTCCTTTTTTCTCGCGTCATATTTCGTATTTTAAATATTTTATTTTAGATATTCAAAAATTACTTTTAAAATTATTTTATCGCATGTAGTCAATTATGCCATTTCAATTATAAAACGACTAAATTAAGTATTTATAAAACCGTATGCAATAAAACTTATTCTACTGATGGTGATTTTAATGAACGAAATGCGTATTTGCTATTTAATGTATTGTAATTATTTGTCAATTAAATACAATCTCTTTATAGTTTTAAAAAGATGGTATAGAGTGGCACAATATCGATTTGTGGTGTGCTTTTCAATTTTCTTAAAAAAGGAAATGAGTTCTTAAATTAACATATATTTAAAGCTTTACTCTTGCATATAAGTAAGAATGAATATATATGGGGATGTGCGTATGTATCTATTTGTTATTGATTTATAGGATAAAAAATAAAACATATGTGTATATTATTATTAATATATGTTATTTTAAATAACAATAGTGTTAAGTATATTGCAAATTATTTATAAATTCAATATTGATAACAATATGATTTGAATTTATGGCTGAGGCGTCTGTAACTATTCAATCATAAAAAATTAATAAAAAACCGAGAAATTAAAATTTTCTCTCTGTGCATAATTTTATAAATTATATACAGTAAAAAAAGTATAAATTAGTAAATAAAGGAGTTATTATTTAAATGGAAATCGATATTATGGGAATTGTTTTAGCGGGTATTTTTGCACCCTCTATTTTGTTTTTTGCATTTGGGATGGCGTCTGTATTTGTAAAATCAGACATATCAATTCCGCCTGCGATGAGTACTGGACTTGCAATCTTTCTTCTTGCTTCAATTGGTCTTGAAGGGGGAATGGAAGCAGTCGAAGCACTTATAGATTATCCAGAATTACTCGGAGTTATTGCAATAGTGGCAATCTTTGCAATTCTATGCGGAGCAGTTTTTGCATATCTAACTGCTCATACATTAAAAAAGGTTGCAGGACTTAATACAGCAGATGCATGGGCTGCAGGTGGTCATTATGGTGCAGTAAGTTCTGCTACACTTGCAGTAGGTGTATCAGTCGCAGATGCAGCTCAAATGGCTGCTCCAAATGATTTAATTTTTGGAGGATGG
>JAAXQB010000163.1 GCA_012329085.1 Methanosarcinales archaeon
AAAAATTAAAAATGGATTCGATTATTGGTTCACATTTATCACTCATATAGGTGTAGAATCCACCAATAATAGAGCTGAAAGGGCACTTCGTGAACATGTTGTTTAAGCGTTAGATAGTGGGAACGCATGCGAAATGAGAAATGTACAATGATCCATGAACGGCTTATGACTGTGTTTGCAACATGGGTGCAACAAGGATATAATAGCCTTCAAATGATGAAGAGTATGCTTAGTAGCTAAACACACACCTTATTTTAAATAATTATTTTTCGTATTTCATAACCACATCTTGTTTTTTATAGCACATTCATAATGAATGAGCGTTTGCTCATTTGGAACAAATAATAGTTATTTGATAGAAATTAAAATTAATTATATTTTATTATATCAATGATATACAATACATATTAACATTTAAAAGTATTAAAACTTAACTATTATATAGGTTCCATGCCATATAATCGAATGTAAAAATAAATAATTAAATTTAAGGAATTTAAAAATGGAACACAGATCAATTCACCCAATAGACTATCGATACGGCACAGAAGAAATGAAACGAATATGGGGCACAGAATATCGTTTAAGAAAAGTACTTGAAGTTGAAGCTGCATTAGCAAAAGCTGAAAGTTTTGTAGGACTTATCCCAAAAGAATCCGCAGAAAAAATAAATCAACAAATTGATTCTGTAAAATTATCACGAGTTATGGAAATCGAAGACGAAATTCAACACGATATGATGGCAGTTGTACTTGCATTATCTGAACAATGCGGAGATGATGGTAAATGGGTACATTTTGGTGCCACTTCAAATGATATATTGGATACAGCAACTGCTCTGCAAATTAAAGGTTCTATTGAAATCATGGAAAAAAAAATAAAATTCCTTCTTAAAATACTTTTAATACAAGCAGAAAATCATAAAAAACTTGTGTGTGCAGGTCGTACTCATGGGCAAATTGGAGTTCCCACAACATATGGATTAAGATTTGCAATATGGGCATCTGAAATTGCACGGCATATAGAACGATTGTATGAACTTAAACCAAGACTTGCAGTAGGTCAAATGACAGGTGCTGTTGGAACACAAGCCGCATTTAGAGGAAATGGAATTGAAATTCAGAAGAAAACAATGGAATATCTTGGAATAAATTCTGTTGAAGTCTCAAATCAAATAATTCAAAGAGATAGACATGCCGAATTTGTTTTATGGATGGCAAATACTGTGACAACACTTGATAAAATCGCAATTGCAATTAGAACACTCCAACGAACTGAAATTGCAGAAGTTGAAGAATCTTTTGGTAAAAAACAGGTTGGTTCATCTACAATGCCACATAAACGAAATCCAATCAAATCTGAACAAATTTCAGGACTTGCAAGAATTGTAAGAGCAATGGTTATGCCTGCCCTTGAAAATAATACTTTATGGGATGAGAGAGATCTTACAAACTCTTCGTGTGAGCGAGTTGTATTTCCAGAAAGTTGTGTTCTTACGGATCATATTTTAAATCTTGGAATTACAGTTATTGAAAATTTAAAATTCCATCCTGAAAATATTATAAAAAATCTTGAAATACTAAATGGTTTAAATATGGGCGAAGCTGTTATGATTGAGCTTTCGATGAAAGGAATCGGACGACAAAAGGCACATGAACTTGTAAGAGTTGCTGCAATGGAAGCTTATGAAACAAAAAAGCATTTTAAAGAAGTTCTGTTAAATTCAGAAGTTAAAAATTATTTAAACGAAGAAGAAATTAACAATCTTGTTGATCCAAATTTATATATTGGTACTGCAGTTGTACAAACAGAAAATTTAGTTAAAAATATCTCATCTACTTTTTTTAATAGCTCATGATTGAACGAATGAACAATAGAGAATATCTTTGATAGCTCATTCAGAACAAATGAGCGTTATTCGACAGTCCATTCAGAACGAATGGGTGTTAGCATATAATTTTTAAAAATGAGGAATTGGAGGTGTTATAAAACACCACCACTTTTATTTATTTTTGTATTATATATAATTTATAAATTATATATTTAACATTCATTCTCAAAGAGAAGGAATTAGATAAAATTTTAATTTTTCGTATAATTTATAGGATTGGATTATACACAGAAATAAATTCTTAATTTCTCGTTTTAACCTTCTCTTATACCATTTTGTGTGACTGATACCAAACACTCTCCATCAGGAAGATTTGGTGAATTCACAAGACGGACTACTCTTTTATCTCCTTTTGATTTTCTAAGATACAATCTAAATGTAGCTGTGTGTCCGATTATATGCCCTCCGATTGGATTTGTTGGATCTCCGAAGAATGCGTCAGGTTTTGACATTACCTGATTTGTGACAAGTACAACTGCATTATGTAAATCTCCAAATCGTTGGAGTGCATGTAAATGTTTATTAAGTTTTTGTTGCCTATCTGCAAGTGTGCCACGACCTACATATTCTGCTCTAAAATGTGCAGTCAATGAATCTACTATAAGTAATCGAACAGGTTTTTCAGAACTTTTAATTTCATTTGCAAGATCTGATGCAGAATCTACAAGAAGAATTTGATGGTTTGAATTGTATGCTCGTGCAACATGAATATTTTTTAAAAATTCTTCTGGGTCGCATTCAATACCATATTTTTCTGCAACGCCTTCAACCATTTGTATAATCCTTTCAGGTCTAAATGTATTTTCCGTATCAATAAGAATTACAGAACCATCCAATCCGCCTTGTTCTAAGGTCAATTGTACATTTACAGCAAGTTGTTGCGCAAGTTGTGTTTTTCCAGATCCGAATTCCCCATAACATTCAGTAATTGCTTGTGATTCAATTCCTCCGCCCATCATTTCATTAAATTCAGGAACACCAGTAGATAATTTATTAATATGGCTTCTTCTATCAAGTATTGCAGTACCAGATTCAAAACCACCAATATCGGCAGCATTTCTAGCTGCATTTATTATTTTTGCAGCAGTCGATTCTCCAATTTCAGCAGTATTTGCAAGTTCAGCAGGAGATGCAACAGCAACAGATTCAACGGTGTTAAATCCTGCTTCTTTTAATTTTTCAGCAGTTGCAGGCCCTACGCCAGGTAAATCTTCTAATAAAGTTTCAGACATTTTGTTTTTTCCAATTATTGTATTTAATTTTGTTTGTGGTTTTTTTATAGCTCGTTCGGAACGCTCTGAGCGTTTGCTCATTTGAAATGTTCTGAGCGTTAGCATATAATTTATAAAGTTATATACTTAACACCCATTCTTTCAAAACGAGTTAGAGAAAATTTTAACTATATATAATTTATATATTCAAGTGCAGAGAAAAATTTCTAATAGTTTAGTCTCAAAGAAAATGAGCGTTAACTCAACTCATATTCGAATCAATAAATTTAAATTATTGACCAATCTAATATTAAAAATGAGTTTAATCAATATTCATGCAATGTTTTAATAACATCGTATTTTGTGACAACACCTACAACACGCCCCTTTTCCATCACCAAAACTGCAGGAATTTGTTTAAGCATTTGTGATACTATATACACCCCAGTATTTAAAGATACGGTTGGAAAAGAAGCCCCCATTATTTCACTCACTTTCATATTAGGTGCAATTGATGTTCTATCGTTTGTCAGTGATTTGATAATCATTTCTTCTGAAATACTTCCAACAGGCACACCTTCATCTATGACAGGTATCTGTGATACTCCATGTTTTTCTATAAGTCGTGCTGCATCATCTACTGATGCAATAGATGAAATAGAAATAATAGGCGTATGCATAATATCTTTCATAAAAACGGTTTCTTTTATTGTAGATTCAAAAGCATCAAATATTTTTTTAAGTGTTGATAGTTTTGGATCTACGCTCCCATGTTCAATGCGTGCAATAAGTGGTTGACTTACACCTGCTTTTTTTGCAAGATTGCTTTGTGTAAGATTAAGTTCAATTCGCTTATTTTTAATATAGCTTGGAGTTGGAAGTTGCATAATATATTACTGATAGTAATAATACTATATAATTTAATTGGTTTTTGCAAATATTTCTTTTTTAAAAAAGCATGTGCATTATAAATCTTTGATAGCTCGTTCGGAACGAACGAGCGTTTGAAAAAATCTTTAATTTTTGATAGCTCGTTCGGAAAGCACATTCGGAACGAATGTGCGTATGAGAAAACCGAAGGTTTTCGAACGCTCTGAGCGTTTGCTCATTCTCGAAGAGAACAAGCGTTTTCCCATTTAGAATGAATGAGCGTTTTCTCGATTTTATATATTTCAATGCAATTTCTTACCACCCTTACATGCTTTACATGCATCACATTTACTTGCAGACATTACGGATTGATATGACGAATCGGCATAAGATCTGCATATTGATGCAATATCAAAAATTCCAAACATTGTTGATATTTCCTTAAAATTTGATATAAATTCAGAAAATGAAAAAGCGTAGGATTTTAGATCTTGTAATTTAGGAGTTATTTTATCGAGGGTGGAATTTTTATCAATATCGTACATATTCTCTACTGAAATATATTTTTTGGAAACTTTTTGAGTTTCAACTACTTTCATTTTCAAACTATTTAAATAATTCAATGCTTCATGATATTTTCCAGTTGGTGTGTATTTAGTTTTATTAAATTTTAATATCCATATTCCTTTCTTCTCAGTTTCTTTTGTATAAAAATTTCTTTTGTATAAAAATTCTTTAAAATCAAAATTTTTGATTGCATAATATATTTTACTCTTTTCTTGAATAGCTATCGAATTTAAAATATTTTTTTCATATATTCTAAGTTTAGCATCATTTACATTTGTTTTATAAGATACTTTTAATTCATTATCTATAATCTGCGCATATTCATTATTAACAAGATATACTAAAATAGAAAATATTGCATCTATTTCATTAACCTTCTTTTTTTCTGATTCTGCCATAAGGTATAGTGCTTCAACTGGTCTTAATTCTTTTATTAGATTCATTTTTGATAACCATTTTTAAATTAAATATAATTTGTGAATGTGTGTTTTCTGAACGAAAATATGCAAACATTCAAACTTTTCAGAATACACATAAACGCTCGTTCGGAACGAACGAGCTCTCCAAAGGAGTATGTGTTCTAGAAAATCTTTGATTTTCGATTGAGTTTAAGAAAATCTATGATTTTCGACAACTCATTCTCGAAAAGAATGAGCGTTATTTGCATTATCTGCAGAAGGAAAATATCATTTTTCTGATTATTTTATTCAATATATAACATCAATCAATAAATTTAAGAGATGCTTTTAATACTTTTTCTGCTTGGGATTTAGTAAGTCCTGCACCCATTGCAATACTTTTTGCAAACTCTTTTGTAATTAAATCGTTTGGACTGTGTGTATCTGTATTCACTATAAGTGTAGCTCCTACTTCTTGTGCAATTCTTGCTACATGCCCATTTGTTGTATTATGTCCTTTTCTGGCCGTAAGTTCAATACATACATTATTTTCTTTGGCAGCTATTGCTTCTTCTATTGTGATAAATCCTGGATGTGCCAGAATATCAACTGCATCAAGTATTACAGCGGCTTTATTTGTTCCTTGTGCTACGGGTTCTACGACTGTTTCACCATGCACAACTACGATATCAGCACCAAGTTTTTTTGCTTTTAAAGCTAATGGTGCGATTTTTTCAGGAGGCACATGTGTCAATTCAACTCCTGCAAATATTCGCATATCCATTATATCTTCAAGATATTTGGCTTTACATGCACCTTCTATTATATATTCTAAATTTGTATAATCTGCGTGGTCTGTTAGTGCAATAGCACGGTATCCATGCATTTTAGCTCTTCTTATTAGCTCGCTTGGTATGAGTTCTCCATCACTAAAAATTGTATGTGTGTGTAAATCAATCATAATGGTTTTTTATAAATATTTTTATTTTAAAATGATTTGAAATATATTTTGATTAAATTTATACAAAAGGACGCGCATTTATTCCAAATAAACTTATTGAAAATTTTCTGCACATAATAATTTTATAAATTATATACTAACGCTCAGAGTGTTCAATCACGAGCAAACGCTCATTTGTTCCAAATGAGCTATCAAAAAATTTAATATTTTAAGTAAATTGGTATTTTTTAATAGATAAATATTCAATGTGTTTAGGTATATTTTTTTATTAATCTATTAATCGATTGTAAAAATATTTTTTATGTAGTTTTATAATTTTTATAATAGATATACTCTCCTTTATTAAATAAGCTTAACCTTAATATTTCATAGTTCGTTCGGAACGCTCTGAGTGTTTACTTATGATTAAACGCTTTGAGCATTAGTATATGATTTTTAATATTGCATACAGTAAAAAAATAAAAATTTTTATAACAATAGAAGCATACTTTTTATACTATTAAACACTTTAAAGTGCCCATATAAAATCTAACATAATTTCGGATAATCTAATCATGGTAAAAACAGAAAAATTCATTTCAAAAAGCATAGAATATATAAAAAATAAAATTGATTCAAATGCCATAATAGCACTTTCTGGCGGAGTTGACAGTTCAGTGTGTGCAGTACTTGCAAATAAAGCAATAGGTGATAGGCTCACACCAATATATATTGACACAGGGCTTATGCGTAAAGGCGAAACAGAAAATGTAAAAAAAATATTTAGTAATATGAATCTTCGTGTAGTGTATGCGAAAGATGAATTTTTAGAAGCATTAAAAGGTGTCACCGATCCTGAAGAAAAACGAAAAGCAATTGGATCTACATTTATAAAAATATTTGAACGAATTGCAAAAGAAATTGATGCTGAATATTTAATACAAGGAACTATCTACCCAGATCGAATTGAGTCAGAAGGTGGTATAAAATCTCATCATAATGTTGGTGGTTTGCCATCTGTTATTGATTTTAAAGATATAGTTGAACCAATCGATGAATTATATAAAGATGAAGTACGATGCCTTGCAAGAGCACTCGAACTTCCTATTGAAATTTCAGAAAGAATGCCATTTCCAGGACCTGGGCTTGCAGTTAGAATTATAGGAGAAGTTACAGAAGAAAAACTTGAAGTTGTAAGACTTGCAAACGCAATCGTTGAGGAAGAGCTTATTTCAAAATTCAATCCATGGCAAACTTATGCTGCACTTTTATGCAAAGGCACAGGTGTAAAAGGAGATCAACGAATACATGGATGGGTTATTGCAGTTCGTGCAGTTGAATCAAGAGATGGAATGACAGCAAGTACAATGCAATTGCCATGGGATACATTAAAAAAAATTGAATCTAAAATTACGGGGGAAATTCAATCTGTTGCACGGGTTGTGTATGATATATCTTCAAAACCTCCTGCTACGATTGAATTTGAATAGATAATCGTGTTAAATAAAATTGTAGCCGATATTAGAAGTAAAAAACTAATAAAACCATCTTCCCTTTCCATGCCAACCGCAGTATGGACTGGAAAAGACCTCTTTGAAGGTAGCACAATCGATACACTCACCTTAATATTTAAAACCATAGGATGCGATTTTGGTAAAAAAGGAGGATGCACAATGTGCGGGTTCGTATATGATAGTGCAACCACTCCCCCTTCGCATGAAGAAATCCTATCTCAATTTGATAAAGCTCTTAAAAAAGCAGATCGATTTGATAAATTCATGCTTAAAATATTTACCTCTGGTAGCTTTTTTGATGAAAACGAACTATCAAAAAAAGTACGAGATGAAATTTTAAAAATAATTGAAAATGATTCGCGCATCATAAAAGTAATTGCTGAAACGCGTCCCGAATTTGTGACAGAAAATGCAATTGAAAACACCATGCACATTTTAAAAGATACTAAATTTGAAATAGCAGTTGGTCTTGAAACAAGTTCTGATTTAATAAAAGAAAAAGCCATCAATAAAGGTTTTTCCACTTCTGATTTTATCAATGCTTCTCTTACCGCAAAAAAATATAATGCCACTACAAAAGCATATCTTTTACTTAAACCTCCTTTTATTCCAGAAGGTATTGCAATGAATGATATTATATCGTCAATAGATGATGTTGCAAATCTAACAGATACAATTTCAATAAATCTATGCAATATTCAAAATGGCACTCTTGTTGAGAGATTATGGAAACGAAAACAATATCAACCACCATGGCTTTGGAGCATTGTTGAAATTCTTAAAATTACAAAACAAAAGTATCCAAATATAGTGATTATGTCAGATCCTGTTGGTGCAGGATCAAAAAGAGGACCTAGAAATTGTGAGGAATGTAGTGGAATTGTTGCAGATGCAATACGCAAATTTTCTATCAAACAAGATTTATCTATATTTGATGGACTTTCATGTGATTGTATGGAACTTTGGAAAAAAATAATTGAAATTGAAGATTATTCATTTGGTTCAATAATTACGCGATGAGAATCATAAACCATTGTTCCAATTCCAATATCTGTAAAAAGCTCAAGTAATATCGAGTGTGAAGCACTACCATCTATAATATGTGCTTTTTCAACATTATTTGAAACAGCTTTTGCAGCACTTTGTATTTTTGGAATCATTCCGCCCGTAATGATTAAATTTTTAATTAGTTCATCAACTTCATTAACAGCAATTTGAGATATGCGAGTTTCGATATTGCCTTGTTCTTTAAGCACGCCCGGCACATCTGTCATAAGTATAAGTTTTTTAGCTTTAAGAGATATTGCAATACTGCTTGCTACTGTATCTGCATTGATATTCATTGAATTTCCATCTTTATCCATTGCAATTGGGGATATTACAGGAATGTAACCTTTATCAATCAAAATATGGATAATATCTGGATTAATACTTTTAGTATCTCCTACCCAACCTAAATCCATTTCATGCTCAACATCGTCAATTAAAACTTTTTGAGTGGGTTTTTTTATAGCAGTTATCATTTTTCCATCTTTTCCAGATAATCCAACTCCTTTGCCACCATGTTTTCCAATTAAGGATACAAGTTTAGTATTAATGTTTCCAACAAGAACCATTCTGGTAATTTCAAGTGTTTCATCATCTGTTATCCTAAGACCACTTATGAATTTTGGTTTTTTTCCAAGTTGATTCATTTTTTCTGTTATTTCAGGTCCACCTCCATGCACAAGTATGGGGCAGATGCCTACAAAACGAAGTAATACTATGTTTTGCATAATTTTATCCATAATTTCAGGATCGATTATTGCATGCCCTCCTATTTTTATTACCATTATTGAATTGTGGAATTCTTGTATGTATGGTAAGGCTTCAGTTAAAATTGCTTCTCTTTTTAATGTCATTTTTTAATCACAGATTTAAATCTCTATTTATATGGTTAATGTTTATAATAAAAGGAACTCTTCATCTTTAAAACTATTTATGCTATTGCATATCAATTTTTTTATAACTTTTATGTGATTATATATATTGTATATGTTTAGCTTGAAAGTATTTATCCGCAGGATTCACGCAGATTACGCAGATTAATAAATTTAAATGTTGATTGGACTTTAAAAGTTTGTAGGATTTATTAGTGAAAAAAGACAAACGAAAAATCCATAGAAGTGCGTAACTAAAATTAAATAAGTTAAAAAGCCATAATGCATATATACTTATACAATGTAAAATAAAAGAATGGAAAAGTAAACGATGTAGTTATTACGAACGAGATAACGCTCATTTGTTCGAATGAGCTTTCTGAATGAATTAGTGGAAATTTCTCTAACTCATGCTCTTTGAAAATGAGCTATTCATAAGATTTTCTAATACCTATTATTTCTACTTTGTCAGATTAGATGCTCATTCAAGCATTCGATATTGATTTTGCTTTTCTTAATGGTTTGATGGTCTCAAATCGCCTCACATGGCTGGTTTATCTTGTGATATCAAATAACGCTCATTTGTTCCAAATGAGCTATCAAAGATTTTTTCTAACTCGTTCTGAAAGAATGAGTGTTTACGCACATTCATTCTGAATGAGCTATGGAAAAGTCAAGTTATATGCCATAGAAAAATTTACCAAACAAAGTCCAAGGATTATAAGAAACGACATATTATGATATCTGCAAATGATAATAATATAATATTAACTGCCGCAAAAAAGTATAAATTAAAAAA
>JAAXQB010000260.1 GCA_012329085.1 Methanosarcinales archaeon
GTATAATATTGCTTTGATTCATTCCACTTTTTTTCATATTTTCCAATAGATCGGAAGTTTCATCATCAAGTGCAATTGTAATTCGTTTGGGGGCTTTCATTTTACTTTCCTTTATTCTTGTATTATAAAAGTATTAGCCCTATATAAATATTGACATTGGCGAGAAACGAGAAATTAGAAATTAGAAATTTCCCTAAGCATATAATTTTACAAGATATATACAATTAAAAATTTGAATATATACTCAGATTGCATATGATTACTATCATCTTTAAATATTATCCATGAGATATTATCATTCATATAAATGGGATTACAATGAATGCAATATCATTACTAAGTAGCGGACTTGATTCTACAGTAGCACATACAATTATAAGTGAATCTGTTAATATTGAACTTTCACTTACATTCGATTATGGGCAGAAATCAGTAAAAAAAGAAATTGAATATGCAAAGAAATTAAGTGATTATTTTAATGTTGAACATAAAGTTGTTGATATTAAATGGCTTGTCGAACTTACAAATACTGCACTTGTAAATTCAAAAAAAAAAATTCCAAAACTAACATTTGAGGATATTTCAGATGATGCAGACTCTTGTATTACAAAAGAATCTGCAAAAAGCGTATGGGTTCCAAATAGAAATGGAGTTATGTTAAATATAGCTGCAAGTTTTGCAGAAAGTTTAGGTTGTAAATATATAATTGTTGGATTTAATAAAGAGGAAGCACAAACATTTCCAGACAATTCAATTGAATATATGAGGGCTCTTGATGCAAGTTTGGCATATTCTACCCAAAATCATGTTAAAGTAATAGCACCATTAATAGAATTCAATAAAACAGAAATTGTAAAAAAAGCAATACGATTGAAAGCACCACTTCATCTTAGTTGGAGCTGTTATCATGGGGAAGAATCACCATGTGGTGAATGTGAAAGTTGCGTTCGTAGAATGCGAGCATTTAAAGATGTTGGTGCAAAGGATCCTTTGTTAATATAGGTGATAGAAAACAGTATTATTTTTTAATAGCTCGTTTGGAACAAACGAGCGTTTGCTTGTTCAGAATGGACAATCGATAGCATATATTTTGTAAATGTGAAAACTCCAAAGGGGTTTTTTATTCATAGAAAATATCTGATTTTTGTATTTTATATCAAAAATTCATTTATTTTGATATACATTAGAGAAAAATTTAATTTCGCATCAAAAACTTATGGTAAAATTAAAAAAAATGTATGTGTTTAGCTACTATATTTCACTATCAAGAGCCACAATAAGTTAAATTTAACATAATTGAGGATTTATAAGGACGCCCCTATTGATATCGATTTTGAATTTAAAACTTGCAACTATCTGCAAAAATACATGTAACCAAACATCCTTATGACATCGATTTTAAGGAGATAGACACATACAAAAAAATTAAGGTTTGTAGATTAGGATGTGATTTTTTTATAATATATAATTTGTAAAATTGTATGCTAAGTATATAACTTTATAAATTATATATAAAAACAAAAATTTTTTTAAATGCATATTCGCTTTGAATATGCTAAATAACGAAAAATTAGAAATTTCTCTGAGTATGTAACTCATAAGTTATATACAGGAACAAAATTCAATAGATAAATTAAATTTTAAATAACATGTTTCTTCCAACTACAAAAAAAGAAATGGATAAAAAAGGATGGGACTCTTGCGATGTGATAATCGTAACTCCTGATGCATATGTAGATCATCCATCTTTTGCAATGGCAATTCTTGGAAGATTTCTTGAAAAAAACGGTTACAAAGTTGGAATTCTAACACAGCCAAGATGGAAAGACCCTTTACAATTTTTAGAACTTGGAATTCCAAAATATGCATTCATAGTATCTGGTGGACAAATGGATTCGATGGTTTTAAATTATAGTTCAATCGGAATTCCACGAAATGAAGATGCATTTTGTGAAAATAAAAATCCATTTTTTTCAAAAAAAGGAGAAGGTAAAAAATATAGAATAAGACCGGACCGATGTTTATCTGTATATTGTAATCAAATACGAACAGCTTGTAAGGGTGTGCCAATTATAATTGGAGGGATTGAAGCGTCTTTGAGGCGAATTGCACATTATGATTATTGGTCAAATAAGGTTAGAAGAAGTATTCTTTTTGATTGCAAAGCAGATATGTTAATATATGGCATGGGGGAATTTCCATTATTAAAAGTAATAGAAAATATAAAAAATAAAGTTCCTTTTAAAGAAATGAATGTTGAAAATTCAGCCATAATTGCACATTCTTTGCAAGATTATACATCGCCCATTCATTCTGAATGTGCTATTCAAGAAAATATTGGAGATACCATCATTCTCCCATCATTTGAAGAAGTTTCAAAAGATAAAAATGCTTTTGCAAAAGCAGAAACTCTGTTTATTAAAAATGACGATCGTAAAATACTTGCTCAAAAACAAGATTCGCGATATTTTATTCAATTTCCAAGGAGAGAATTAACACAAAAGGAGATTGATGATATATATGACCTTGATTTTGAACGGATGATACATCCACGATTTAAAAATGTACCTGCATTTGAAGTGGTAAAAACCTCCATTACCTCGCATAGAGGATGCTATGGGGATTGTTCATTTTGTGCAATTGCAGCACATCAAGGTAAAGCCATTGTATCAAGAAGTTTAAATTCGATTATAAAAGAAGTTGAAAAAATTACAAAAAAGAAATATTTTAAAGGTACAATCTCAAATATAGGGGGGGCTACTGCAAATATGTATGGTTCAAATTGTGAAATAGGTGGGTGTAATGAGCATGATTGCCTTAAAGATGGAATGGGTTGTAAAAATCTTTTATCTGGTACAAATGAATATCTTAAAGTACTGAATGCTGCAAAAGAAGTGAATGGTGTTAAAAATGTTTTTGTAAATTCTGGAATACGGTTTGATCCTTGTATATTAGATGATGAATTTTTTCATGAGCTTCTTAAAAATAATGTATCTGGACAAATGAATGTAGCACCTGAATCACTTTCGGATAAAGTTTTACATTACATGAATAAACCAAAAAGTAAAGTTTTTGAGGATTTTGTAAAGAGGTTTGCACTTATGAAAAATAAAACAGGAGTTCGTAAATTCTTGCTTCCATATATGGTAATAGGGCATCCAGGTGAAAATGAACACGAAGCAATCGAAACAAGAAAATTTTTACAAAAGCACAATATAAAAGGAAGACAATTTCAAATATTCACACCAACTCCAATGACAAAATCGACTGCAATGTATTATCTTAATTTTGAACCAGAGAGTGGCAAATCTGTTTTTGTAGAAAAAAGCATAAGAAAATTAAAAAAAAGAAAAGAATTGATGATTCAATGAAACAAAAATTGAACTTAAATTTTAATTTAGAACATAAGTATATTTCAGATGGTTGTAAATTATGCGAAAAAGGTGCAAAAATGGTGCTTTTTGTTACAGGTATTTGTAATTTTGATTGTTTTTATTGTCCAATATCTACTCACAGAAGAAAAGATGTTGTTTATGCAAATGAAAAAAAAGCATTGAGTGATGAAGATGTGATAAATGAAGCGAAAATAATGCATGCACTTGGGACTGGAATTACAGGGGGTGAGCCACTTTTAAAACTTGAAAGGGTGTTACATTACATTAATCTTTTAAAATCAGAATTTGAGGAAAAACATCACATTCATTTATATACGGCAATTGCACCAAATAAAGCAATACTTACTGCATTATATGATGCTGGTTTGGATGAAATTAGATTCAGTCCAAATAAGGATTTGTGGGGCAATATTGAAAATAGTTTATTTGATACCTCTGTAAAGGATGCGATTGTGCTTGGTTTGTCTGTTGGAATTGAAGTTCCAGCACTTAGTGGCGTTTCAAATCTTATTCCATTTATTGATAAATATAATATATTTTTAAATTTGAATGAACTTGAATTTTCAGATGTTAATGCAGATGAATTGCATAAAAGAGGGTTTGAACTTAAAAATGAACATTCAAATGCAGTAATGCATTCTTATGAATATGCAAAGGAATTGCTTTGGCATAAATCTGTGCATTTTTGCTCATCTGAATATAAAGATGGTGTACAACTTAAAAATCGATTAATAAGAATTGCTAAAAATACAGCACGAGAGTTTGATGAAATTACAGAGGATGGCACGGTAATACATGGAGTGATTAAATTTGATGATATTGAATGTGTGTTGAAGATGTTGAAGTGGCTGGAGGTGTCTAATTCATTGTATGAGATTAAAGAGGGGAATTGTATTGATATTGCGTGGTGGGTACTTGAAGATATTACGGAAGAATTAAAAATGGATGGGGTTTCGTTGTCGATTATTGAAAGGTATCCGTTTAAGAATGGATTGGTTGTTGAATCTATACCGATATAATATTCGTTGATTGGATTTTTTAATTTAATATTTTTTTACTGTGCATAATTATAAAACTATATACATAGAAAAAATTCTAAGTTATCGCAATATATTTTTATATATAGCTTGTAAAAGCATATATGTTGGTTTACTCTAATTTTTAAAGTTTTAAATAAAAGTGTATATTATCATCTGCTTGCAAATATTTGAGAATTGGATTTTCACTCCAATGTCAAATGAAAAAAGTAATTACATTATCCATATTTTTGGAATTGTATTGCTCAATAATGAACTTTATGGGGACTTTATCAATAAGAGGGGGAAATTATATTGCATCATATTCCTTGATAAATCATGGACTTGCCCCAATCCATTTAATGCATTTCATCAATCACTGCAAAAGTCAAGAATATATATCGTTCCTACTTAGTTACTTTCAAACTTTATAATGCATCACAAAGTATGCATTAAATAGAGCTTATATTAAAAAAGCCCCCTATGCATTGATTCTTTATTTTCTAAATGATATAATATCTATACATTGAATCTTTCCAATTATCAACATGAGGGAACAGTAATTAATAATGTTTTTAAATATTTAATAGACTTGTTGCGTATTAACTCATATTTCGATATGTATCGACTAAATTTTGACTTTTAGCTATAAATCACTATGCTAAGATTAAATTTTGGCTTATTATGCAACAAATCTAATAAATATTATTTATATATTATTGCATCCATAAATCTTTTTTTAATGTCAATAGGACTTAGTGAAATATCATCTACAATTTTATTTATAGGTTTAATTATCATACTTATAAATCCAGTTCCAATTTCATTTTTAAATTTATTGTATGTTCTTACAAGCTCTTCACCATTATATGTTTTATTTGTGTATTGTAACCCATAGCCTTTCGCCAACAATTCCAAATCAATACATTCGCATGCCAATGTTTCTTGATTATTAGTTGAGCCATATGCCCCATTGTTCATTACTACAATTGTTAAATTAGGGGGGTTATGTGCAACAATTTGAGATAGTGCATTTGGATTCATCAATAAACTACCATCTCCATCGATCACCACAACATGCTTATTTTGTGCCATTGCCAATCCCAATCCTATCGAAGATGCTAGCCCCATGGACCCCAACATATAAAAATTTAAATTCCTGTCACAAATATGATGCAATTCTTTACTTGGTATGCCAATATTTGAGACTATAATCTCATCACTTATTACAGATATAAGTGATTCTATGGCCTGATATCGTGATATGGTTGGTGGATAACTTTTAGCAGTAAATTCAAGTGCGTGTGTTTTGCATGTTATTTCTTTTGGTGTAGGTGGCAATACACATGTTGAATTTTCCCAAACGGAAGGAAGAATCAATGCCACATGCGGATGATTATTAGTAAAAGCATCCTCAATAATATTGCTAAGCATCTCAATTTCTATTGGTGATTTTATAATTGTATATTCGATACAAGAAGCTTTTAAAATATCTGGCAATGCTTGTCCTAATGGAAATTGCGTAGGAATCTTTTCATTATATACACCAC
>JAAXQB010000259.1 GCA_012329085.1 Methanosarcinales archaeon
AATCATATTCAATTTATGCATCAATTTCATCAAAATCATATTCATCAACTATCTCACCTACTATTTCTTCCAAAATATCCTCTATCGAAATAATTCCCACAACCTTTTTATTTTTATCTACAACAATTGCTATTTGTAACTTCTTTAATTGAAATTCCCTAAATATCGATGCAATTTTTCGTTTCATTCTAACAATCATAATTGGTCTCAAAATACATTCTGCCGTAGTTTGTGAAAGCACAGATTGTTTAAATCCAATCAAATCTTTTGCATGAATCATTCCAATGATATTATCTTCATTACCCATCCAAACAGGAAGTCTTGTATGTCCAGATTCATTTATCTTTACGATTGCATGATCTAGCATTTCTGTATTTTCCATACATACAAGGTCTTTACGATATGACATGATATTTTCTGCATATTCATCTGTAAATTCAAATATATTTTTTACATATTCAATTTCATGTTTTTCAAAAACACCTTCTCTCTCCCCTGCCATCATTAAAAGTTTAATATGATCTTCTGAAACAAGTGGATTTTTTCTTTTTTCTTTAATTCCAAGAACTTTAAAAACAACATATGTAATTTTTGAAAAAATAAAAATCAATGGTTGCATTATTTTAGTAAGTATTTGCAATATATTTACTGTTTTAAGTGCAAACTCATCTGCATGCCTTGTTGCAAATGTTTTTGGAACGATTTCTCCAAAAATTAAAATAACGATTGTAAGAATTCCTGTTGCAATTGCAATGCCTTTATCTCCAAAAAGTTGTAAGGCAAGAGCTGTTGTAATTACAGATGCTGCAATATTTACTATATTATTTCCAACAAGAATAGTGGTAATAAATCGTTCAGGATGATTAAGCTCCTCATATAACACCTTTGCATTTTTATTTCCTTTTTCAGAAAGTTGCATCATTTTTATTCGGTTTACCGAAATAAATGCAGTTTCAGTAGAGGAAAAAAATCCAGAAAGAGCAATAAGGACAATAATTATAAAAATAGTGACAATAACATCAATCATTTAATTTAAAGATTCACTCTCTTGGTTTTGATCGATTTTATTGATAATATATGTAATACAAGTGTAAAATGTATATTTGTTCCGAATGAGCTATCAAAAATCATTTGTTTTAATTATGTTATAATTTAATATATTTTATAATACCAATCCATAATATTTAAAACTATTGTTTATAACTTATATATAACGCCCATTATCCTTCGGAAACACATTCTCCGTAAGAGAATGTGTGTTTAATGTATTAATAAAAAAAATATATAATTTTGAAATAGAGCCTAATAAAATTAAAAAAGAATGCATATATGTATATTAAAATTTTACACATTTATTAAAAATGCCACAAATTATAAATTCATGTCAATCATAATATACGATATATAACTTATTGAGTCCCTTCTATTCCTGCTAATAAAATACCCATTGAGATTAAAAGTCTTCTATCAATTGAAGGATTTTGCTCAATTATATTCATTTTATATTTCAATACGAAAAGAGTGAGTTTCTGTTTAATTTCAGCTATTTTTATATTATCCGAATCGACGATGATATAGGATCGTAAAAACAATCCTGAAAATATATTAATAAAAGGAATAAAATCCACTACTCTTCGTATAATTGCACCTGTCGTACTACTTTCAGTAAATTTTCCGATTTTTTGGTTATCCTTTGAAAAAAATATCCACTCATCTTTCAGCATCGATTTCATCATTTGCCGCCCTATTGATCCAACTAATTCGTCCGTTATAGAATCCTGTACATTATATTTTGCATCCATATCTATAATCTGATCAGTTTTAAGAGCCAATAATTCAGTTGTTTTATTTTCATCTGAATACACCCTAAAATCTTCTTTTAATTTAAACGCTTTTTGCTTTGAATAAAGAACAAGATTTTCATTGCCATCAAACACCTTAAACGATCCACCAAACAATTTCAATACTTTTTTTCGAAATACATATTCATTATGCAGAAATGCTGGATTAAGACTTGGTTTTTCTGCAAACATTGATGAAGGATTAATATTTGGTTTTTCTGTAAACATAATTAATTACACCTTAAATATTAAAATTGAATAATACTAAATCATTCACATTTTTATATCAAATATACATAAATATAATTACCACATCTTATATAAAATTATTTATTGCGAATAGATAATTATTTACTATTTGAATTTACTGACTATACACAAATGTTTAAATTGTATTGATAAAAAAATATATTTTAAATTATAGATTATTTATTTAAATATAAAATATCAATTTTATGTTTTTAAACAATTTAAAATCATGTCGCTTCATACATTTATTTCATCCCACAATATGATAAAGTAAAGCTAAGCACATACTTATTTCATTGAAATAGCCCACATATTTTAGAATGGATTCCGTTTAGTTTCAGGTTTTGTTATATTCTCTTTATATAATAGCCACAATGAAGGTATAAAAAGAACAACGCCTATTGCTATGAAAATATGCATATCAATATACTTAAGTTCCTCATAAAATTGCATTGAAACAACTGCAAGGAAATTATTCAATGCATGTAATATAATTACAGACCAGATTGATTTTGTCCAAACATATATAATCCCAAATAAGATACCAGCGGCAAATGCAAACAATCCTTGAAATATATTTAAGTGAATTATTCCAAAAAGTAAAGCTTGTATTATGATACTAGATGTGATACTGATTTTTTCTCTTAAAAAATTAAATATAAGCCCTCTAAATAAAATTTCCTCTGTAATAGGGGCTATTATTACAATGGCTATAATGCCAGTAATTGTTGGCATCATTGCCTTTGCCATTTCCATATATACTTCCATGTCTGGAACTAAATCATATTTATATACTAATGCAGAATAAATCATAACAAATGCACCAAATCCTATTGCAATTGGGATCATAAGTAGAGTGCTTTTAAGACTAATTGCATCAAAATTGCATAAATTAATAAGATCTTTTTCTTTATTTTTTAGCATTATCCAAAAAATAAAAATGGCAAATAATGTTCCTATGCCACCCATAAATGCTATTATCCCAAACAGTTTCATTGGATCCACGCCAAGAATTATTATATCTCTTATTATAATTGTCGAAAATGCCATCAACGATGCCATATAAATAAAAAAATATAGCCCAATTTTTAATGTAAGTTTTATATAATCATTCATATTTTATTATTACCTTTTATTTTAATTTAAAAATAATATATTTATATCGCCTATGCTATAAAAAGATTTTTAATTAAATTAAATAAATAGAGTTATATATGTAAATAAATATGTGTCATAAATTCAATGGTTGCACACTTAATTTAATTTGAATTGTTTGCAAATATTTTTATTAAAATACTATTAATTTATTATTTTTAATAGCTCGTTCGGAACGAACGAGCGTTTGCTCATTCGGAAATCTCATTCGGAAATCTCATTCGGAAATCTCATTCGGAAAGCTCGTTCGGAACGAACGAGCGTATGAGAAAATCTTTGATTTTCGAACGAATGAGCGTATGAGAAAATCTTTGATTTTCGTTCTGAATGGGCGTAATCACTTGTTCTTTCAGAATGAGTTTAAGAAAATCTTTGATTTTCGTTCTGAATGGGCGTAATCACTCGTTCTTTCAGAATGAGTTTAAGAAAATCTTTTATTTTCGAACAAATAATCGTTATATTAAATTTTCTTTTTGTAATTACTCATCTTTATACAATATG
>JAAXQB010000225.1 GCA_012329085.1 Methanosarcinales archaeon
AGAAAAGAAAATACTCTGCTGCCATTTTTTCAAATATTTATAAAATAAAGTGCTTCGGATTTCTTATCTTTGTGAGTCTATCACTTAGCCCCTACGAATAGAATAAACAATCATTTCCTTCTTATCCCAAATCTTACCTTTTCTTGTTTCATAAAACCGAAATCTAAGTTTATGTTTTAAACATAAACTCATCTAATTTTTTTAAAAATCAACAGATCTCATGCAAACACCATATTCCTATTTAAAGACATTTGTCTTTTCTAAAACGATGACTACCCTCCTATTTTTATTTACAACATTTGTAAGTTTTAGCCAAATTTATGTAACACCAGATAAAGAGAATGGAACTTACGAAGTTGGCGAAGCCATGACCTTTAATGTTACCGCCAATTCTGCGGGTCAGGTCAGTTGGTTACTCAAATATGATAACTTTGCGCCCACCATTTCAAGTGGAACAATGACTATTTTCCCCAACCAAACTAAAACTATTTCATATACAGCTACCGAGCCAGGCGTAGTCCTTTGCGAAGTAACCAAAGGAAATAATAAAGATATTGCTTCGGCAGCATTTTCGCCTTTTGATATTCAGCCTATGCAAGAAGAGCCGAGTGATTTTGATGCTTTTTGGAATGGACAAAAGGCAGCACTTGCGGCCGTCCCTATCAATGCAAATATTACTTTTCATCAAAGCAATACCTATTCTACTACCTACTTGGTGACATTGAATAATGTAGATAACCGAAAAGTTTATGGATACCTTGTTGTGCCTAATGGAAGTGGTCCTTTTCCAGTAGTTTTGGATTTGCCGCCCTATGGAGATGTTGCTAACCTTGCCATTCCAGCAGTTAATTTTGCAGAACAGACAGGGGTGATTGTACTTTCTATTACCATACATAATTCACCTCCTAACGAACCAGCCCCAACTGCATATATCCCTGATAATTTTGCAGATGAAAATGAAAGTTATTATCGTTGGGCGATTTTAGCAGGAATCAGAAGTCTTGATTATTTGGTTTCCAGAAGTGATTATAATGGGACAGATGTAGCAGTAGTCGGGGTGAGTCAAGGGGCAGGATTGGCAAGCATTATGGCTGGAGTAGATAATCGAGTAAAATTATTGGCATTAAGTAATCCAGTACTTTGCCAAAATTCGGGATTGCACTATGACCGAGCAGGAGGGTTTCCAAATTTTGTACACACTTCAAGAAATCTTTATGGAACTCCTGCTCATGAAGCAGCTACGGTAAGTGCTACTCGATATTATGATGCGATATTTCATATCAGAAGATACCATGGACCGATGTATGCTAACCTAAGTTATGAAGATGAGGTTACCCCTGCGGCTACAGGGTTTGCGATGATGAATCAGTTTGATGGAAAAAGAATCTTATTACATTCTTTAAATTTAAACCATACTCACCCATTTGAGTATTGGGTAAAACGGCAAGATTTTTTCCGTCGATTTTTCCCAACAACACTTACTACTCACCCTTTCCCTTGGTCACCCAATGATCAAGGATATTGGATAGAAGCAGGTATTGACCTATCCGTAAATGGAAGTGCAACATTAAGTGCTTCCATCAAAAAGAATGGGGTGGACAATCCTAATTTTATTTTGAAATGGAGAAAAGTATCCGGCCCAGGAAATGTATCTTTCACTAATCCGACAGCTTATAATACTTCTGCGAGCTTTAGTGCTAACGGAACTTATGTACTTGAGTTTTCGGGAGTGGACGAAACGCAGTTAGCGGGAGATAGAAAATATTTCACACTTTCTGACCGAGTAAATATAACGGTGACAAATGGTAATTCTAATAATACTCCTCCGACTGGAACACTTTCGACCTCTTCAAATAATGTAACAATGCCTTTTGTGGTGAGTGCTAATTTTTCAGAAAATGTATCGGGTTTTATATTAAGTGACCTTACGATAACAAATGGAACAGCATCCAATCTTACAGGAAATGGGAGTAATTATTCTTTTACGATTACTCCTATTTCAGATGGATCGGTAACAGTAGTGCTTCCTATTTTTAAAGTTTTAGATAATCAAGGATTGGGAAACTCCTCTCCATCTAATACCTTAACAGTTAATTATTCCTCTTCAAATACAGGAGGAGGAGATTGTAATAATCCAACCAATATTGCCCTCAATAAAACAGCTACACAACATGGTTCTCAATTTAATGCAGATGCTTCCCGAGCTGTGGATGGAAATACTGACGGGAATTTTTGGGGAGGAAATTCTACCTCTTTGACTAACTGGGTAAACAATGCTTGGTGGGAAGTTGACTTGGGGGAAGTTTCCGAAATCAAAGAAATCAAAGTTTGGAACAGGAGTGATTGCTGTCAAAGCATCTTGAGTAATTATCATATTTTGATTTCGGAGGTACCTTTTACTTCCGAAAACTTGGATGCAACAATTAATCAAAGTGGCGTTATAGACTTTTTGGAAACAGGAAGCGCAGGACTACCGAGTGTAATTAATATAAATCAAAATGGGAGATATGTCAGAATACAATTGGCAGGGCAAGGGTTTTTAGGACTTGCAGAAGTGGAAGTTTTTGGATGTAGTGGAGGAACAGTAACTCCACCGACAGGTTGTGATACTCCATCTAATATTGCTCCTTCGGGAAGTGCGACACAAAGTAGTGTACAATTTGAAGGAGGTGCTTCAAAAGCAATAGATGGAAATACGATAGGTGCTTTTTGGGATGCAAGTCGTCCTGTAAGTTTAACCAATTGGGAAAATAATGCTTGGTGGGAAATTGACTTGGGTGCTATTGCGGATATTGATGAGGTGAATATTTGGAATCGAGATGATTGCTGTGAGAGTATTTTGAAAAATTATTATGTCTTTGTTTCGGATGTTCCATTTACTTCTACCGATGTAAATTCTACAATCAACCAATCAGGAGTTTTTAATGATTTGCAAACTACAGAAGCTGCTCGACCTTCTACTATCGCCATTAATCGAACAGGTCGTTACCTTCGTGTTCAGTTGCAGGGGCAAGGCTTTTTGGGATTATCAGAAGTTGAAATTATAGGATGCCTTTCTAATAATTTCAATAATAATTCACCAGTATTTTTGACAGCACAGGCGGCGGATGCTTTGCCATTTCAAGCAATCAAAGGAAATCGAAAAGTCGAGTTAGTTTGGTCAACCAATACCGAATGGGCAAACGATAAGTTTTTTATTGAAAAATCTATTGACGGAGAACATTTTGAGAAAATAGTAGAAGTGGAAAGTAGAAGTGATGAAGCTGGAGTTTATTTTTATCAGGAAATGGATAGTCAACCTTTATCAGGAAAAAATTATTACCGTTTGCATCGAATGATAAAAAATGGTTTGGAAGATTATTCTGACACTATTATTGTAGAATTTGATAATGGAGAAAAAGACTTTGCTATTTTTCCAAACCCAACAAGCGAAAAAGTATTGGTGAATTTAGAATCTTTTTTAGGAAAAGATATTCAGATTCGGATTCTTGATGCTCGGGGTTTTTTGGTTTTTGAAAAAAATATAAAAGAAAATAGTATTTCGACTTTACCATTTGAGGTAAAAGCATATCCAAATGGATTGTACTTTATGACTCTGAAAGTGAACAAGCAAAAGATAGTCACACAGTCTTTTATAATTGCGAAATATTAATACCGCTGTGTAACAAAAGTTAGTTTGATTTTTGTTCTCCCAAGATGCGAATTTTTCAACGCTGAGACACAGAGGCGCAAAGTACAGGGTAAGCAAGAGAGCGCAGAGAAAATGTTTCACATTTTTTAAGAAGTTCTCTAGTGATTGGGGAAATGTGAAATATTTTTATACTGTACTCTGCGTCTCAGCGTTGAAAAATTTGCATCTTGGGAGAACAAAAATCAAACTAACTTCTATCTGTGGGCAATCAAAAAAAATGGCGTAATTACTTTTCGTAACTACGCCATTTTTATTCCCCCAAGAAGAAGGTTGATCAACTTTTAATCACATCTCAAATCAATTTTTGATTGTGAATCATTATTAGGAAAACAATTACCTGAAAGAACATAATCAGGAGCATATCTTTCGAGGTCAGGGTCATGAAGACCATTTTCCAAAAAGGAAACTAAGTCATCAATATCGCTTTCGCTCATTCCCAATGGTTTGAAAATAGGAGGCAATTGACTTTCAGGAACAGTTGCATTTCCCGGTACTGCATCATTAAAATATTTCACAACATCTTTCAAACTCGTCTTGCTACTTCCATGAAAATAAAATGGAGTATCTTTTAAATTATACAATTGAGGTACTTTGAATTTATATAAATCTTCTTCTTTTCCTGTAAAACCTCCTCGACCCAAATTTCGCTCATCATCAGCAGAAGTATTAAAAACGTTATCATTTTCATACAAATCTTTTACACCCACAGCATAAAAACTCATTGCATTCAGAGAGGGACCTGTATGACAAACCGCACATTTTGCATCTCCAAAAAATAACATTGCTCCTCTTTTTTCTTGCTCGGTCAATGCTTCTTTATCTCCTTTGAGGTATTCTTGAAAAGGAGCTTGATTGGCAAGTAGTGTTCTGAAATAAGCAGCTAATGCAAATGCTGCTGCCTTGGTGGAATATCTTTCTTCTTCTGGAAAATCACTAAATGCAGATTCGAAATATGGAGCATACCCCAATTCTGTCATCACCTCTTTATTGATAACCATTCTATGCAAATCAAGACTGGCGATATTTTGAGTTTCTAATCCTCCTAATCCCAGCTCATTCAAAATGGTTCTATTTTCTTCATTCCATACATCTTCCGTTCCTTCGTTTACCAAGCCTCTTCCAAATTCACCGCTCCACGAAGCGGTAGTCACATAGGCAGCATTTAACAGACTCAAAGGTCTAGTACCTTGAACATCCAACTGTTCAGGAGTGTATAATTCGTTAGCGAATCGGCCCTCTCCATTTAGTCCAAAGCCCATTCCTCCTTCTGCAATTCCTTGTTTTCGACCTGGTCGAAATCCCGCAGAAGGAATATGACAACTTGCACAAGAGTAAGTCCCTTTACCTATTTCTTGCATAGGTGAAAGTCCAAGACCTGTTTCAAAAAATAAAAATTTCCCTAAAGCGACTTTAACTGGAGTAGTAGGGTTATCTGGAGGGGTAGGAATTGCATTGTAGTCATTACTTTCTGGTAAAATAAAATGATCCAAATTTCCTGTTTCAGAAAATTTCTTTATTGCAATTTCTAATTGGCTATCCATTTGGGATGCCAATTGAACTTTGTCATTGCGACAAGCAGATAAGATAAATATAAAAAGGATTGATAGTAGTAAAAATTTATTCATTGTTCACGGGAATTAAAAATTCGTTTATATCATGGGAGACCAGTAAGAATATTATAAAATACTCTAATGTAAAGGTCAATATTTTTAATGAAAGATGCTGACCTGTAAATGTCTAAAACGGGAGGGAATGGACTAAAGCCTAACAAAAGAGAATTTTTTGGTAAGAAAAAACTCCTAATTCAGTTATTAGATTTAGACTTTCAAATATATCGCTATTCTAGTTGAATCACAATATACTAAAAACGGTATTTTTGAGATTGGAAAAAAAAGTTATACACTCGTAAGTTAATTTAGGGTGTATTGCTTTGAATATGCAAAAGTAAGAATATATCTTTAAATAATTGAAAATTGACAGTTGAAAATTGACAGTTGAAAATGGATAGTTGAAAATTGACAGTTGAAAATGGATAGTTGAAAATTGACAGTTGAAAAT
>JAAXQB010000140.1 GCA_012329085.1 Methanosarcinales archaeon
ATAGTGGAACCATTTAATATAAAGGAGAAGTGTTAAAATGTTTTTTGAAACCTTAACAATAGCTATTTTAATATTCATATTACAACAAATAGCCGATGTAAAAAAGAAAATACTTAGTTTATCAATTAGTATAGAAAGCCTTAAAAAATGACCGAAGTTAAATACAGTACCCACATTTATGATTTATCCATAAAAAGAGTTGATACACCCATTAATTTAGGCGGTGGAAGTATAAATGTGCTTGCCGTTAATGGTGATTGTTTTATAAAAATAAATGATAAATCACAAGACCCTATAAATTTATTACACACGGCAAACATTAAAACAGAATTTACAAAGTTTTATTTATCTAATAATATACAAGTTGGTGGATATGTTGCTATTGTTGTAGGTAGTCATTGTGAATTTGAAATAAAAACTAATATAGCACGAGCTACACATAAACCATTATTATTACCTCCTCAGAATATACCAGAACATTTAATTAATAGGGCAATAGATACACCTAAAATTATTAATATATGGGATATTGAAAATGCCGTTTTAAGACATACTTTTAATACAACGGCTCAAGATACAAGTCCGACATCGTTATTTTTAAAAACAGACGGTCTAAAGGTATATACAATAGGAAGGGTTCATGATAATATAAACGAATATGACTTAAGTAAGGCTTGGGATATTTCAACGGCGGTATTTAGGCATTCTTTTAGTGTTGCTTTACAGACTACACACCCAAGCGGTTTATTTTTTAACCCTGACGGGACTAAAATGTATATTATAGATGGTGGTACTACCTTTGTTTACCAATATGCTTTAAACACTTCGTGGGATGTGACAACAGCTACACACCAGCTTACGCTTGATGTAGCACCCCAAACACAAACGGCTTGGGATATAGCGTTTAGTCCTATGGGACATAAAATGTATATCTTAACTATGGAAACAAACAATATAATAGAATATGACTTAAGCACATCGTGGGATATTTCAACAGCCATTTTTAAGCATTCTTTTAATATTGCCGCACATATAGAACAGCCCCGTAATATGTTTTTTAGCCCAGACGGTTTAAAGTTTTATATTATAGCATTTTTGCCAAAAAAAGTTACGGCATATAGATTGTTAGAGGCGTGGAATGTTACAACCGCCGTTTATATTCAATCGTTTGATTATGAAGTAATAGTCCACATCCCTGATGGGTTATTTTTTAAGCACGACGGGTCTAAAATGTATATGCTATGTAGATCGTCTGAAAATATATACGAGTTTGATTTATGACATATAAAATAATTAATATTGATTTATCAACCCCAAGAATTAATGAAGTTTATAATCTAGCAGGAAATAGCATCAAGGTTATTGATGCGACTTCTGATTGTTTTATACAGTTCGATGATACGACACAAGACCCAATTAATTTAATGTTAGTTGACGAAATAAAAATAAAGTTTACAAAGTTTTATTTATCTAATGTAGCAATAGAAAACAAATACATAAAAATAATTGTATCTGAGAACTTTAATTTAGATGATAGGATAAGTATATCTGATTATATACCTGAAACTATATCTGAACCAACACCCATCTTTATGCCTGTTCAAATAATTAATATTACTAACCCCGAAGCTAATGTCCCGATAGAATTAAATTTAAATCGTTTAAATTTTAACGAGTTTAATAATGTTGGTAGTAATATTAGAATTATAGACAGAAATCATAACCCCCTACCGTTTTATTTAGAGAATTTTAATAAAACAACAAAAACAGGTAAGCTATATTTTAAAATCCCTAATAGTATAATAAATGAAATTTTAATATATCCTGATACTTTAGATGCTCCTTCTGTAAGCGATAGTGATGCTATATTTGAGTTTTTTGATGATTTTAATGGTACTACAATAGACACTACAAAATGGAATGTTATAAATGCTACTGGGTGGAGTATTGTAAATGGTGAATTACGAGGAAGTAATACATCTGGGAGATTATTATCACAGGCATTATTTTCAAGTGGGATTATTTTGGAAATAAAATCAAGAACGGTAAGCTCTGCATTAAGTGGTCAAACTGTGGGAGGTTTTTGGAATTCTACTACAGACGGTTTTACTTTAGTGCGAATGAATAGTGGTTATCGAACATATAACTATAGAAATGATACAACACGGGTTTTCATATCTAAAACAATATCAAATAATGTTCTCATACAGTTTATTACTCAACCAACAACTATAAATCTAAAAATAACAGAATTAGACACAAATGTTGTTGCTTTTGACGCATTGCGTACAAATTCGGTTATAAATGAACCAATCATGTTAGGCAGGCGTCCTGATAATATCCAACCAAATCAGTCATATGTAGCTTATTGGGATTGGGTACGGGTACGAAAACCTACAACAGCAACGGCAATGATTGTATAAAAAAAGAAGTAATATACTAAGGAGGTGAATATGTCTAAAAAAAGAAAAACAACTCGTAATAAAAAACGAGTTTTAACACATGTCAAATCTCATTATAGATATGTATGGAAGAAAAAATAAAAAAAGAACTTTTTAAAGTTCTTTTTATATATATTGACATATTTCATAGTCAATTATTTTCTCAATATCTTCAGTTGAACAATTGTCTTGTAGTTGTATTGATATTTCAAAATCTGGTAATATCAAATACCAGTTTCCACGAATCCAAGTCCTGTAATATTTTATTCCGTTATATATGTTCATATTTTTTCACTCCGTTTATTAGAGAAATATTTCTCTCTACATACTATAATAGGTCTTATTAGTATATATACTTATCGCATACTACTGATAGCGGTTTTTATTGTAGAGGGTATTTTATACTTATCTTGTGCGGCATGGGGTTTTATCGTTGGGGACAAGAAATATTATTATAAGGCTATATTTTTTTTTTTGGGCTGTGAAATATACTTTTTTTAATATATTGGGAATTATCCACTTTTATTTTTATAAGGATATATTTATAATGATGTTTTTATATAAAATTGTATCCTTCTTGCTCTTCTCCTTCTTGCTTCCTCTCAACTAGTATATGCTGC
>JAAXQB010000040.1 GCA_012329085.1 Methanosarcinales archaeon
CCATTAATATAGTAAAATTTATAATTAGTTGTAAATTTGTATTTTTAAAAAATAAATATTTGATGGTTCTCTTTTTAATAAAAAAAGGAGGTGATCCATCCGCAGGTTCCCCTACGGATACCTTGTGACGACTTAACCCCCCTCACAGAACTAAGACTCGATGTCCTCAAAAAAAGAACACCTCATCTCAGCCCTACTTGGTTGGTTTGACGGGCAGTGTGTCCAAGGAGAATGGACATATTCACCGGACTCTGATAAAGTCCGGTTACTAGGGATTCCGATGTCACGAGGCTGAGTTACAAGCCTCGATCTAAACTTAGACTAGGTTTAAAGATTAGCTCCTCCTTTCGGAGTGGCGACTTATTGTCCTAGCCATTGTTGCGCGCGTGTAGCCCAGGAGATTCGGGCTATACAGACCTACCGTGGCCCACACCTTCCTCCTTGTTTCCAAGGCAGTCTCTATAATGTACTCTGGCTAACCCAGATAGTAATTATAAACATGGGTCTTGCTCGTTTCCTCACTTAAGAGGACACCTTACAGCACGAGCTGACGGCGGCCATGCAGCACCTCTCAGCGTCTTAGGTAAAACCTTTAATCTGACCTTCATTGTGCTGTCGCCCCTGGTAAGATTCTCGGTGTATAATCCAATTAAACCGCACGCCGCACCCCTTGTAGTACTCCCCCGGCAATTCCTTTAAGTTTCGGCCTTGCGGCTGTACTCCCCAGGTGGCGGGTTTAATGCCTTCGCTACCCCCCTGCTAAATCTCGTAGATTTAGCAAAGCGTAACCCGCAGCGTTTACGGCCAGGACTACCCGGGTATCTAATCCGGTTCGCTACCCTGGCTCTCGTTCCTCACTGTCAGATCCGTCAAAGTGTGATGCCTTCGCCTTAGTTAGTCTTGTAAGGATTATAGCATTTTACCGCTACCCAAACAATACTTCACACCTCTTCCGGTCTCAAGTCATGCAGTATCTTTTGCAAATTCTGGGTTAAGCCACAGAACTTTCACAAAAGACTTACAAAACCAGCTACGAACACTTTAGACCCAATAATAATGATCTCCACTCGTGGCGCCGGTATTACCGCGGCTGCTGGCACCGGTCTTGCCCACCACTTATTCATCATGCTCATTACACATAATAAAAGCCTACCGTTAGATAAGCACGAGGGGTTGCCCTATCACACTTGCGTGCATTGTAGAGTTTTCGCGCCTGCTGCACCCCTTAGGGCTAGGACCCTTATCTCAGTGTCCTTCTGGAGGTCATCGCTCTCACGACCCCTACCGATCTTTGACTTGGTGAGCCATTACCTCACCAACAATCTAATCGGCCGCCACCTCATCTTATGTTCATTATTTAAGCATTCCAGCATAAAATAACTATTTCCTTTACACTCAGTTTCCCGAGATTATTAGAAGCCATAAGGCAGATTAGTGACGTGTTACTCAGCATTCCGCGGTCAGAACAAGTCTAACACACTTTCATGGCTTAATCCAACCCCTCTAGCGGAAATCTCTCGCAGGATCAACGAGAATTTTTTGCTAAAAGTTTGTACTATTTTGTTGTACGTCTATCGTCATAAATC
>JAAXQB010000029.1 GCA_012329085.1 Methanosarcinales archaeon
AAAAGGAATTTTTAGAAGAAAATTTTCTTTGAGGGTTTTCTGAATAAAAGATTTTCTTGAAAAACCATTATCTTCGAGAGCTCGTTCGTTCGAAAATCAAAGATTTTCTCATACGCTCATTCGTTCGAAAATCAAAGATTTTCTCATACGCTCGTTCGTTCGAAAATCAGAGATTTTCTCATACGCTCGTTCGTTCCGAACGAGCTTTCCGAATGAGCTTTCCGAATGAGCTTTCCGAACGAGCTTTCCGAACGAGCATTAATGTGCTTTCCGAATAAGTTATTATAAATTATTCTCTGTATATAATAATTGTTCATTTTCTGACAAGAATGAACTTTACAAATTATTTACAAAAATAAAAAAGTGCATCAATAAAATTCCTTTTTAATCAGATTTAATCTGGATGCTTAAATGTTTGTATATTAAGCATAATAAAAATAAATATCATGGTGCATTCTTTTAATAACATTGACTTGTGAAAAAAATAAAATCAATGATTTATAGAATATGCACTCTTATGAGAGTGTATATTGATTAAAAATTCTCTAAATATATACATTCATGGGTCGTGTATACTAAAAAATAATGAATATATTATATCTAATAAAAAAACAAAGGTGATAAAAAATGTCCTCAGCAGATATAAATCCACAACTATGTTATCAGTGCGGAAAATGTGTGTCTACATGCCCTATGAATCGAAGAGAATTTAAATACAATGACCGAAAATTAATACAATTTTTCAATCTTGGATTTAAAGAAGAAGCAATGAATGACCCATATCTTTGGTGTTGTACTACTTGTTATACTTGTCAAGAAGGTTGCCCGCAAAAAGTGGGAGTTGTAGATGGAATATTGCATATTAGAACACTTGCAGTTAAAGAAGGAATAATGCTTGATCCACATAGAGCAGTTGCACAAAATGTTTATAAATATGGAATGGCAGTTCCTATCGATGAAAAAAACATGAAAAAACGAGAGAGTGTAGGTTTAGATGGAATGGCACCAAACACTCAAAAATTTGATAAATCATTAGACGAAGTAAAAAAATTAATTGAATTATCAGGTTTTGACAAACTTATAGAAAAAAGACCAAAAAAAAAAGGAGAAGCTGCGAATGAGTAATTTATCTATTTTTTTAGGATGTGTTGCACCTCATAGGTATCCGGGAATCGAAATGGCATCACGAAGAATAATGTCTAAATTGGGAGTTGAACTTGATGAGCTTGAAGGTGCATCATGTTGTCCTGCACCGGGTGTTTTTAGATCATTTGACCAATCTACATGGCTTGCACTTGCATCTAGAAATATTACGCTATCAGAAGAACTTGGGGATGACATATTAACTATTTGTAATGGATGCTTTGGGTCATTATCTGATGCAAACCACATTTTAAAACATAATGAAACCCTTAAAGATGAAGTTAATGAAAAATTAAAAGAAGTTGGATACAACTTCAAAGGTACTCAAAATATAAGACATATTGTTGAATATCTTTTTAAAGAATATGGAATTAATAAAATAAAAGAACTTGTTGAAAATCCACTTACCAATCTTAGAGTTGGTGTGCATTATGGATGCCACTTAATAAAACCAACTGATGAGCGAGGTTTTGGTTCACAAGATGATGTGACTTTTTTTGATGAACTTGTAGATGCAACAGGTGCTGAAAGTATTGATTATGAAAATAAAATGATGTGTTGTGGTGCAGGAGGAGGGGCAAGAACTGCGGTGCTTGATCTTTCACTTCAAATGACTGATGCTAAATTAGAAGTCCTTGACAAAGAAGGCGTAGATTGTATTATTGATGCATGTCCGTTCTGTCATTTACAATATGATGTAGGGCAACTTGAAGTAAATAAAAAGTTTGGTAAAAATTATAAAATTCCTGTCCTTCACTATTCACAATTATTAGGTCTTGCTTTTGGATTTACACCAGAAGAGCTTGGAATTGATAAAAACTTTGTAGATTGCAGTGCTTTGATTGAAAAACTTAATAAAAAGAAAAATGCAGTAAAGGCGGAGGCGTAAAATGGAAATATCGATGGAAGTATTGGAGCCAAGAGTCGGTGTATTTGTTTGTGAATGTGGTGTAAATATTGGTGGTGTAGTAGATACGCAAGCTGTATCCGATTATTCTGAAACTTTGCCAAATGTTGTATTTGCAATGGTTAATAAATATATATGCAGTGATGCAGGGCAAGTTATTATTAAAGATGCAGTAAAAGACCATAATCTTACAAGAGTTGTTGTTGCAGCATGCACACCAAAAACACACGAGCCAATATTTAGAAAATGTGTTGGAGAAGCTGGAATTAATCCCTATTATTTTGAATTTGTTAATATAAGGGAACATTGCAGTTGGATTCACATGAAAGAAAAGCCTGCAGCAACTCATA
The DNA here is from genome assembly GCA_012329085.1 of Methanosarcinales archaeon. The sequence continues at coordinate 2,401 of JAAXQB010000029.1, forward strand.
AAGCTAATGAAATGGTGCGAATGAGTGTTGCAAGAGCGGCTCTTTTAGAACCTCTTAAATCTAACGAAGTTCCTGTAATCAAAAATGCACTTGTGATTGGTGGCGGTGTTGCTGGAATGCAAGCTGCTATGGATATTGCAGACATGGGCTTTAAAGTGTATCTTGTTGAGAAAAGTGAATCAATTGGTGGGCGAATGGCACAACTTGACAAAGTATTTCCAACAAATGATTGTAGTATTTGTATTCTTGGTCCAAAAATGGTAGAAACTTCACAACATCCTAACATAGAACTTATGACTTATTCAGAAGTTACAGATGTGACAGGATATGTGGGTAATTTCAAAGCGACAATAAAACATAAACCAAGATATATTGATATTAAAACATGTAGTGGATGTGGTACATGTTTTGATGTGTGTCCAATTGAAGTTCCAAAAGATGGATATGATGAAGGACTTATTACACGAAAAGCAATTTATTCAGTATTTCCACAAGCAGTGCCACTTAGGGCAACTATTGATATGGATGTATGTATTAAATGTAAAAAATGTGTTAAAGCATGCGGACCTGATGCTGTAAAATTAGATCAAGTAGAAACATTCTCTGATGTAGAAATTGGAGTAATTATTATTGCTAATGGATATACACCATTTGACCCTGAACCTGCTAACATATATGGATATGGGATTTACAATAATGTAGTCACAGGAATGGAGTTTGAAAGACTTATTAATGCAAGTGGTCCAACAATGGGTAAAGTTGTGCGACCTAGTGATGCAATACCACCAAAAAGAATTGGATTTATTCAATGTGTTGGAAGTAGGGATCAAAATACCAATAAATATTGTTCTAGTGTATGTTGCATGTATGCTTTAAAGAATGCACAACTTCTAAGGGAGAAGTTCCCAGACAGTGAAGTATATATTATGTACATGGATATGAGAACGCCATTTAGAATGTATGAGGAATTCTATACAAGAGCAAGAGATTATGGTATTAAATTCATTCGTGGAAAACCGGGCAAAGTAGTAGAGGGCGAAAATGAAAATCCAGTTGTATTTGTAGAAGATACCTTATCGGGTAAATCACTCGAACTTGAACTCGATCTTTTAGTATTAAGTGTAGGACTTGTTCCAAATGACGATTCTGAAGTTATAAGACAAATTTTAAAGACAAGTAAGGCAGTAGATGGATTTATGATGGAATCCCATCCAAAGCTTAAACCTGTTGATACTGCATCTGATGGTATTTTTATTTGTGGTGTAAATCAAGGTCCAAAAGATATTCCTTATGCTGTATCACAAGGAAGTGCATGTGCAGCCCGTGCAACAAGATACCTTATAAAAGGAAAAGCAATAACAGAAGGAATTAATGTTGAAGTTGATGAAGATATTTGTGTTGGATGTGAAATATGTGTCCCAATGTGTCCATATCAGGCACTTTCAGTAGAAGATAAGAAATTAAAAATCATTGAAGCATTATGTAAAGGATGTGGAACTTGTCCAGCAGCATGCCCAACAGGTGCACTTCAACAAAGACACTTTAAAAATGAACAGATATTTGCACAAATTAAAAATGCATTTGTGTATGAGGTGGCTTAGATATGAGCGAAAAATGGGAACCAAAAATTGTAGCATTTTGTTGTAATTGGTGCAGTTATGGAGGAGCAGATACAGCAGGTGTTGGAAGAATGCAACAACCTGCATCCCTTCGTATAATTAGGGTTATGTGCTCTGGAAGAATTGATCCATTATATGTATTTAATGCATTTCTTGAAGGTGCTGATGCAGTACTTGTTACGGGGTGTCATATAGGGGATTGCCATTACATTGATGGAAATTATAAAACAGAAGTTAGGTATGAATTCTTAGAGGAAATGATGAAACAACTTGGAGTTCATCCAGATAGACTTTATTTGAATTGGATAAGTGCGTCAGAAGGTGATAAATTTGCAAGTTTTACAAATGAAGTTACAGAAAAAGTAAAAAAACTTGGTCCAAGTCCGCTTAGGCCAAAAGGAGTGGAATAATGACAGAAGCTAAAGATATGATTGTAGGATATGCAACAGATGCAAGCGTACGAAAAAAAGGTGCATGTGG
>JAAXQB010000257.1 GCA_012329085.1 Methanosarcinales archaeon
ATAGAGATATTGCATGCATTGTAATTATTCCTGAAAATTTTTCTCTTGCATTTAATGAATTGATTGATCACACAATTCGAACAAAGGTTACAGCTGGAATTGGTGAAATGATTATTGGTATGGATGGAACTGATTTTAAAAATCAAAAGTTTCAAATCGATGAAAAAAATAATACAGCCATTGTAAATTTAACTGAATTTGATGCTAATTCGGATTTTTCTATGGGTGGTACCCAAAATTTACCTACTATTGAAAATATACACGCAAATCTTGTGATAAAAGGAGATATGAGTTATATTAATTTTGGAATTTCGCAAGGAATTGTGTCAAAAGTACTTGAACAATATAAAAATGAAGTGCGGCTACATGTAAGAGAAGAAGTAGCAAAATATTTTGAGGACAAAACCGTATCAAAAAATGAGTTTATTGGGCATAAGGTTATAAAAATTGAAGGAACTAAAAGTTTTTCAATATTTGATTCTATGGCACCCGGTATAATTGTATTTGCAATAGTATTATCTGCAATTGGTGTTGCAAGTACTCTTGCAAGTGAAGTTGAAAAAGGAACACTTCAAAGGCTCAAAATTACAAAAATGACAGCATTTGACCTTCTTTTTGGCACATTGATAACATGGACAATAGTTGTAATTATGCAAATTTTGATATTATTTGTTACTGCAATATTGATTGGATTTAGTTGGAAAGGTGGCATGGATTCAATAATTCTTGCAATTGGTGTTGGAATTATAGGGGGAATTGCATCAATTTCATTGGGACTTTTAATGGCAGCATTTTCAAAAAGTGGAAAGCATGCGGTAAATTTTGGAATGGTTGTGACTATGCCTATAAATTTTTTAATTGGTGCATTTTTTCCACTTCCAGCAGCTACTGTTTTTGAATTTAAAAATTATACCTTTCAAATATATGATATATTGCCATGGACTCATACAGTAAATGCAATGCGCAGTGTATTATTATTTGGAAAAGGAATTGAATGCATTCTATTTGATTTGGTTATGATGTCGATTTTAACGATGATACTTTTTATAATTAGTGTCATGACATTCTCAAAAAATCGATTAAAAATTAATTGATTAATTTTTATGAGGGATACTTTTAAATTCAATGAATTTCAATCTATAATATAATTATGTTAATGAAAGATAAAGGTAAATTAGTTATTTGGCCCACTTTAATTGATTTAAAATATTCAAGAAACGAGGGTAGAAAAACATCAAAAAAAAATTCTGTAAGAGAACCAACACTCGATGAAATTAAAAATGCAGCTAAAAAACTTGGATTAAATCCTGAAATTGAATTAAAAAAAGCATATCCAAAAAGATGGTGGGTCGTATGCGGTAGGGTGTTTGTTGATAAAAATAAACCTAAAACCGTAATTTTAAAAGAAATTTCAAATACAATTAAGCAATTGCGTTCAAAATAAAAATTAATTAATTGTGTATTTATTATTGATGGATGTCGTTACGCTAAAATTTTTATCCATTAGTCTTAGTTAAGTATTGTGGCATTAGTTGCTACTTTATACAAATTTAATTAGTCGAGAAATTGAAAATTTCTCGATTATGCATTTCAAAGATTTAATCTTTAATTTGGTCCGGTGAAAATCCCTTCTTAACAAGCGCATCCTTCATTCGTGTAATATGATTTCCTTGTAATTCAACTGAATTTCCTTTTACAGTTCCACCACATGCAAACTTGGATTTTAAATATGTAGAGAGCTCATGAAGGTCAATTTCTCCTGCATTAAATCCTTCAACTACTGTAACTTCTTTTCCATATTTTCGCTTATTTATTTTAACTACGATTCGCTGCTGTTCTTTTGCTACTTCTTCGCATATACAAAGTTCAGACGGTAATCCGCATACTGGACACATTTCTGATTTCATCTTTTGGTTTTTTTTCCTCCTATATTATAAATTATTTATTATATTTATTTTTTCATAGCTCATTCAAAATGAATGGGCGTAATCACTCATTCTTTTAGAATGAGTTTAAGAAAATCTCTGATTTTCGAACGAACGAGCGTTATTTTATATTTATTACTATCGAATTGATTATTAGTTATATTCAAATTTAATGATTATTTATAGGATATATTAATAATTTTAAATTATAAAAAGGTTATGTAAAGTAAAATTATTTATGCATAGTGTGTGCATAATTTGACATAGTCTTAAATTTTAAAACATATAATCTTCATATATTCAATTTAAAATACTATCGAATATATCTTTGTATATCATAAACTTAAACAGTCATTACTTGTAAAAAGTCTCGCTCTGTAATTATGCCTTCTAATGCACCATCATTTAGTACAATAAGTGACCCTACTTTGTTTTCAATCATAAGTGATGCAGCTTCCCCAATATCCATATCTGGAGGCACCCATATGGATTCTTTTGATATCAATGAATGTATTGGTTCATCAAATGCTTCATGTATATTTCCAGTCACAAGTTTATCAAAAGCCACTCCATCCCCTACAAAATTTAATATATTGGTTGCTGTCACAACACCAAGAAGAATACCATCCTTTACAATTGGGAGTCTTCTAAATTTATTTTGCACCATAATTTTTGCAGCTTCGCCAATAGTTGTATCAGGTGAGGTGGTTTTCACATTCACACTCATATAATCCTTTACTGTTTTATCAATTGTAATTCCCGCAACAAGTCCTACAAAATCTTTTTCCGTACAAATTGCACATACACGACCATTTGAATCTATTATTGGAATTCCGCCCACTCTTTTTTTACACATGATGCTTGCCGCATCAACAATGGTTGTATTCTCTTGTAGATATACAACATCTCTTTGCATTATTTCACACACACAATCATTTATTGCTGCAAGTAAATTACCTTTGTGTTTCTTTTCCACAAGAGAATTTTTTTGTCCACCTCCAAGAAAATCAACAACATCCATTGAAGTTATAATTCCTTCAATTTTATTAGTACCTGCGTTGGTAATTGGGATTCTTCTAAATTTTTTACGAGCCATTGTTTTAATTACGCTCATTATTGATGTTGTTTGTGGATTTGTGACAACATTTTTTGTAGATATGTGCATAATATCTCCTTTATTTCTTGAAATATTTGTAAAATCAAAAGAATTTACATCTGTGTTTTCTTTTTGCTTTTTTTTATTGACCATATATTCACTTCATGCATAATTTATACTAAATCGATAACGAGAAATTAAAATTTTCTCTGAACATCATTAACGAGTATATCGTTCCGAACGAGTTTTCAAAGAAAATGAGTATTTAGTATATAACTTTATAAGTTAGATTCAATTGAAAATTTCTCAGAAAAAGAAATATGTAAACACTCATTTTTTAAAATGAACCTTATTTGTATTATGTACTTAATACCCATTCTTTA
>JAAXQB010000139.1 GCA_012329085.1 Methanosarcinales archaeon
CGCAATGTGGCATAAAATTATTCTATGCAACAAAAATGTAAATTGTAGGTAAATTGCCTATCAAATTAATCATTGTACAATATAATTGTTGCGAATAGTATATAATAATTGGTAATATGTGAAGGCAAATGCTTCATTATATTTCACATACAGTAAAAAATTAATATTTATGGAGTGAAAAACAACTTCATATAAACTAAGTTTTTATTTTTATATCTTTCTTAAAATTAAAAATATTTTTAAATCTTTGATATAATTAGTGATAAAAAATATAAAGTTTTTTAATATGATTTTAAAAAGTGAATTTTGCAAGTTAAGATAGGTCAAGAAATTAATTTTTTTTCTAAATGTATAAATTAAAAATTTTTAGAATGCTATATATTCAAAAGAAATTAATAAAGATGGAATTTTCCCTAATTAAATTTAAAAGTAAAGTAGCATCTTAAAAAAATTTTTCATCAATATTTTTTATTATTTCGATGTGAGATTTATCTACAATCATAATAAGGAATTTATTTATCGAACTTCTGACACACTCCTCTATTTTAGAAGTTTGACTTATTAATTTTTCAGATTTGATTTTACTACTTCCATGAATAATTTTACTTCTAACATTATAAGCGTTTTTTACATCTGAGAAAATTTGTTGTTTCTCTTTTTTATTATCTCCTAAAAATGTTGCCATTCTTATTGCAAGCTTATAAGTTAATTCAGATTTTTCTTCTTCTTTAAGAAATAAAGCCTCTAAAGCAATTATAAAATCTATTAATTTATCTTCTGCTTTTTCTCTTTCATAAGTATAATCAAATCTTTTAATAGCAATAACTATAAACTTTATAGATTCGTTTTGATTGAAATCGTGTTTTTGATATAAACTCCAAAATTTCTCAAATTTTTTACATTCTTGAGATGTTAATTTATACTTATCTCCAATTAAAGTTTTGTAAAAAATTCCACTGCGTATCTTTGTCCCCATCATTGGTTGCCAAGACAAAGATTTTGATTTTAAAATAGTATAACCGACACTTCCAGCCTTAAAAAGCCTTAAAGCAGAAATAAGTTTATCAAAAATTTCTTTTGGCTCTTGATCGCTGATTGGCTCTCCCTTTTGTATAGAATAAGGCATTTCTATTTGATATTCAATATTTATTGCCACTCTAAAAGGTAAAGATGCCCCAATTCCATTTTTTGCATTCACACATAACTCACTGAATTCTTCCTTTGTAAGTTTTCTAATTCTGAGATTGTTCTCTAAGTTTATGTTATCCATTTCACATTCAAAATTTTGAAGAGGAGCATTAGCCATAAAATTCAATTCTTTAGAGTGAAAATAAGACTCGGTTTCTTGATACACACTATTAAATATATTTTCATCAAAATTCAAAGATTTTGTTTTGTTCACATAATAAATCAAAAATTCAATTAAATTAAGTTGTTCTATATCATCTTTAATTAATTCCACACTTCCAAATTCAGGAAGTTTTTTTATATCTTCATTGTGCTTATATATAAATCTCCAGAATGCAAGTAATGTAGAATATTCAATCCTAAAATCTTTAAAAAAATGTTCTTTTCTTTCAATAGGAATTGTTTCTCCACTTTCAATTTTTTTATTGAGTAGCTTTAAAGCAGATAAAACAAAAGACTTGCATCCATCATACAAATATTGATTTTTCATATTAACCTTTAAAATTTTATTTTCTCATTATAAACAAATATTTGAAACCCCTAAGATAGAAATTATATTGAATTGCTCTTTGCTCCCAAATAGCCGTATTTGATCTTTGGTGCCTTCTAACAAGACAAATCACATCAATAGGCTCAAAATATTTTTCTAACATTTGATAAATTTTTATACCAACAGGAACAAATCCGGATTTACTTCTCCAATGATCCCCAATAACCCAACCAACAACTTTACCTTTTTTCAAAATTCTATGAATTTCTCTTGCTACTTTTTCTAACTCCTGATAAAATTCCTCCTTTTCAGCAGAAATTTTACCAATACAGTCTAAATGATTGGAATATTGGACATTATTGCCATAAGGTGAATCAATAAAAACCATATCTACTGAATTTTTTTCCAATGGTATTTTTCTTGCATCATTTTGTATTATATCCGGTCTTGTTGGTGCAATATCATATCCAATAACTTTTCTGTCTTCTTCTTTACATACATCGATGGTTGTTCCACTACCGCACATGGGATCAACAACCAAATCACTTATTTTTGTATATCTTTGTAATAAATTCCATATAACACCAGCAGGAGTTACACCATTAAACCTCCAATTTCCTTTATTGATTTTGCCATAACTTTGCTTTGGAAAATCCCATAATGTGGTAGGTTCTATAACTGCTATATCATTCTTAGTTTTCATTTATCAAAACCCTTAAATCCCCTATAAATCTGTCAAACATTTTTACTTTATCACTTTCTTCTACTGTTGTCTCACTCATGACATAACTACCATCTGTATCAACTTCTACAATAGATCTTCCTTTCTTTGAGGGATTTTTAATAGTCAATGTTCCATCTTCGTCAGGAGTGATAAAGAACACACGAATGTGTTTTGTCACATCGTCTTGCAATAACTTTAGTTTCCAATAACCTGTTTGGGCAATTCTTTCTCTTAGCGTAACTTTACTTGAGATTACTGCTATAACTTTCATGGTTTTTGGTTCATAAATTATTATATCAACATCAGGAAGATGTGATCCAAATTCACCATAATCTATAAGAATATTTCTTTTAACTCTGCTTAATTCTTCTGGTAAATTTTTATTATTTGTTCTTTCTAATTTATTACCGCCAATTATTTTCAATCCCAAACTTTTAACTTCATCTTCAATGATGTACATTATCAACTTCTCTAAGTTTTTGCCTTTGAACGCTCTCCAAGATTGTTCATGGTTTTTTCTAACGGTTTGATTCTTTAACCAATCTTTTTTGTGTAATTCTTTTGCTTCTTTTAGCATTGAAGAGATGTGCCTATATGCTTCTGTGCCAAATTTTCTTTTCTTTTCTTCGTATAAATTAACTAAATCTGGAAATTTCATTTTCATTACCTCCCTAAATTTTTTCCATTATAAGAATATATTCATAAGCATATGCCAATCTATCTGCTTTATGATTTGATGTGAACCTGCCTGTTTTTGAATCTCTTGTTTGTGGTAATATTTTTGATAGTATTCTTCTTTTAATTATTTTATGTATTCTAAAACCTAAATTAAGCATTATCTCAACAAAAATTTCTGCATTTAAAATAGACACTTTTTTTAATTCTGTATTTCCAATAACAATACAAGCTTTACCTTTTGGTTTTAAAACTCTATACATTTCTTCAAAGCATTGTTGCATTTCAAAAAAATATTCTCTTGTTGCTTCAAATTCTCTTTTTGATTTTTTACTCAATTCTTCTATTTTTTGTTTTGCCAACTCACTTTTTATTCCATCATGAATTAACTTTTTTTTATGAATAGACCCAATAAACCCCACCCTAAATTCTGCAACAGTTTTAGCATATTCTAACCATAACGCTGTTAACTGATGTAAATCCGCATACTCATATGAGGTAACATAAGGGGGAGAAGTTACAATTAAACTGACAGAATTATCATCATATGACAAATTTCTTGAATCTTGTTTTTTAATTATGCAAAAATCTTTCAAATTATTTTTTACATAATCAGGCATAAGTTCAAACAGCTCTTTATTCCCTTTTAACATTTGTTTTACATGTCTTTTGAATGAGGATAACGGGGCAATTGGCTTTTTCTTTAAGTCTCTTGTTGGTTTTGTACTTTTCATTAACCAAATAGATGAATTTTTTAAAATCTGAGAAAATGCACAAATGCAAAATATTTTTATAGATTCGTCTTCAATTTGGTTTATTCTCCATAAAATGATTCCTAATTCTTCTCTTATGCTTTCATGAGGAAACCAATAATTAATACGTTCATTATTTGGAATTATTGGATTGATTTCAATGCTATGCAGTATTTTTTTATTTTTCAAATTAATGTATTGAGTTACATCGTTTATTAATTTATTAACTTCATTTTCTAATTTTATTGGCTCTATTGGCGTGGTCTTTACTTTTGCTATCAACACGGCAATAGGATTTATATCAACTCCGATTGCTTTTCTTCCATAAACCAACGCTTCGACTAATGTAGTCCCACATCCCATAAAGGGGTCACAAACGGTTTCATTCTCTTTTGTGTATTCTTCAATACATTTCTTTGCTAATTGTGGAATGAATTTTGCTGGATACCTATGATATCCATGTGTTGCATACGAAGTGTCTTTTCTTGTTGAATTCTCAAATGCCCAAATAGCATCTTCTGTTATATTATTAAATATTTGTAAAATTTCAGTTTGTAAATTCGTTCTAATAAGGGGCATCATAACTTTTTGTTTCATATTTAATAATAATAAATTGTTTTTCTTTAATAGTTATTCAAATAACAAGGATATATTAAACTTTCCATATTCTTATTGTTTTTTTAAAAATATCGTATTTTATGGAATTATTAAAAGATTGCTGAATTCTTAAAACATATAGATAAAAAAATATACATCATGCTTCAATAAATGTATAAAATTTATTTGTTTAATTTTGCATTTATTTTACTTATGCCAAGCAATAGTTTTATAGTGTATAGATATTATGCATGCAAGCTTACCAATCTTAATAAATTCTTCCAACCATTAAATCTAAAAAATCAATTAATAACTGCATCAAAAAATATTGTTGAATAGAATATCTCAGTCGCCTGCCACTTCAAATTCAACTTTATTCTCAATGCCCTCGGCTTTGACTGTTTTTATTACTTTGATAAATGATTTTTAATATCCTTTTAATATGATACAATATAATGTATCGCAATGTGGCATAAAATTATTCTATGCAACAAAAATGTAAATTGTAGGTAAATTGCCTATCAAATTAATCATTGTACAATATAATTGTTGCGAATAG
>JAAXQB010000250.1 GCA_012329085.1 Methanosarcinales archaeon
AGCAATGTAGCCTAATTAGTGAATTGAATAGTTAGGAACTAAGGATTTAGATATGCAATGAAGTCGTAGGACACTGGTTTTTTAAAAAAATAATTGATTTTTTAATTATCTTTGAAAGTCAAGTTTAAAACGGATAAGATTTATTTCTTAAGAATAATCGCTCATTCGTTCCGAATAAGCTGTCCAAAGAAATAATACAGAAGGAGACGAAAATAAATATGGGTTTATTAATATATTAAAACATAAAATAAAATCAGCGCTCATTCGTTTGAAAATCAAAGATTTTCTCATACGCTCATTCGTTCCGAATGAGCTTTCCGAATGAGCTATCAAAAGATTTCATCAACCTATTTGTATTCTGCACTATAAATATTAAACAGAATAAGCTTACGATTGAAACTGAACTTGATGATGAATCTTTGAAAAAAATAAAATCAGCAAGATTCACAATTAAAAATATTGAATATTAATAATAATATAATAAAACTTAATGTATGATTTTTATTTGACAGATAACCTACTTTTATTGGCGTTTAAAATTTATACAATAAAAAAATTATAAATAGCAATACCATTATTAAAATTAATTAGAAAAAATCTCCATTCTAATTTAATCGTTTGGCACAACTATATCCAAACAATATATGGAATTAACTTATCGTAATCGTGCAATTGAATCATCTACAACAATGAAATCTTTAATTGAATTAACTGCTGCAAATGGTATGTATATATAATCATTATCTTCTGAATATCTTGAGCTATCAAGTGCCATATCTGGCTTCACAACTAACTCTAATAAATCACCTGTTTGTGTATCAAGTGTTATATTATATACTGACCCAATTTCAGTTCCTTCATTTGACATTACTTTTTTATTTGAAATATTTTTTATAAAAACTTTTGACACTTTATTCACCTTTAATTTTAAAATTCTTTATAACTTTTATCTATATCCTATATAAGAGCTTGGTTCAGAAGTGCGAATGCCACCCTTAAATTCATCTTGTATCTTTTCATAATATTCCATGATGTTACTTGAAATCGTAGGTCTTATCTTTTTAAGCGATGCATTAAAATAATTCATTTCTATTTCTTTTACATCAAAATCATCACGGAGTGCAAGCATTACAGCTTCTCTGCATATTGATTCAATATCTGCACCAACATATCCTTGAGTTTTACTTGCAAGTTTTTCTAAATCTACAGAATCTGCAAGAGGTATGTCTTTTGTATGTATTTTGAATATCTCTGCCCTCTCATCTTTAGATGGTTGCCCTACAAGAACAATCCTATCAAATCGACCAGGTCGTAACAATGCAGGATCTATCATGTCTGGGCGATTTGTTGCGGCAATAACTACAATTTCTTTTAATGGTTTAAGACCGTCCATTTCAGTTAATAATTGATTTACAACCCTCTCTGACACTTTGCCATCGCTTGATGATGAATTTCGTGATTGTGCAATAGAATCAATTTCATCAAAGAATATAACACATGGTGCAACTTGTCTTGCTTTTTTAAATATTTCACGAATTGCTTTTTCTGATTCACCGACCCATTTAGAAAGCATTTGAGGACCATTTATACTTATAAAATTTGCATTAGATTCAGTTGCAACAGCTTTTGCAATGAGTGTTTTACCAGTTCCAGGAGGACCAAATAATAAAATACCTTTTGGTGGTTTAATTCCAAGTTCTTCAAACTTTTCTGGTGTTTTGATTGGCAATTCCACAGATTCTATTACTTCTTGTATCACTTCATTAAGACCACCTATGGCTTTCCATCCAATAGAAGGAAGTTCTACAAATACTTCTCGCATAGCAGATGGTTCAATTTCACGAAGTGCATCTTCAAAATCAAGGTGCGTTATACTTATTTTATCAATCAATTCTTGTGGAACTTTTTCATCTATATCTATTTCTGGTAAATATCTCCTAAGAGCACATATAGCAGATTCCTGCGCAAGTGCTAAAAGATCCGCACCTACGAACCCTTGAGTTTTATTTGCAAAAAATGACAGGTCTATTTCTTCTTCAAGCGGCATGCCTCTTGTATGGATTTGTAATATTTCAAGTCTATCTTCTTTACTTGGAACTCCAATTTCTATCTCTCTATCAAATCGTCCAGGTCGTCTAAGTGCGGGGTCAATTGAATCGATACGATTAGTTGCACCTATTACAACCACTTGTCCACGGTCTTTAAGTCCATCCATCATAGTAAGAAATTGAGCGACAATTCTTATTTCAAGTTCTCCTGTCACATTTTCTCGCTTTTGAGTGATTGAATCTATTTCATCTATAAATATTATGGATGGACCATCATTTGCGGCATCTTCGAATATTTTACGAATTCGCTCTTCACTTTCTCCATAATATTTGCCCATAATCTCAGGTCCTGCAACATATATGAAGTTTACACCTGCTTCATTTGCAACGGCTTTTGCAATAAGTGTTTTTCCAGTTCCAGAAGGTCCATATAAAAGAACACCTTTTGGAGGTTCAATATTCAATTTATTAAATATTTCAGGGCGTTTAAGTGGCAATTCAATTACTTCGCGCACTTTTTGAACTTCATCTCTAAGTCCGCCTATATCTTCATATGATATTTTTGTTAAATTTTCATATCCTTTTACTGGTTTTCTTCGAAGTTCGATTTCTGTCTCTTCGTCTATGATTATAATTTCATCTTTGGGATCTGTTTCAATTGCAATAAGTGGAATTGTTTGTCCTCCTGCAATCGAACTTATTATCGGTACAACATCGCCTTTTACGAGTGGTCTTTTTAAAATGTTTCGTTTTATTGTTTCACTTGTTTTGTCTCCAAATTCTATCATCATTCCTTCAAGTGGTGCCAATAATACTTTTTTTGCAATAAATGTCTTTGCTTTTTTAACTTCTACCCTCTCATTTGTGCCAACACCTGCATTTTGTCGTATAAATCCATCAATCTTTATGAATCCTTTTTCCCAATCTTTACGATATGCCCTCCATATCTTTGCAACTGTTCTTTTTTTACCAATAATCTCTACGATATCTCCCGGTGACAATTTAAGGCGTAAAAGAGTATCAGGATCAAGGCGAGCTATCCCTCGTCCAAAATCACTTGGGTGTGCTTTTTCAACTCTTATTTGAATTTTATCCATTATTTTTATTCCTATAATTAATTTATTTAATTGATATTTTATTGTTGTATATAATTTATGTGAGCATATATTTAATACTTATTGTTTTAGAACCTATATACTCCCTTAATATGTGCATTTCATTTTAGTTTTAAAATAATTAAAATTTTGACATTTTTTGAAAATACACTATTTAACATATGTTATAAATTTTTAACTATATATAATTTAAAAACGATTCCATTAAACATCTCCCCCACCCACATAAATTCATAATTTGTATTAAATTATTAAACATATATTGTAGTTTCAATCTTTATAAATTAATTTGAAACCTTGTATGCAATAATAAACTTTTCTTATAGTATATAATTTATAAAGTTATACACTCAGAGAATTTCTAATTTCTCGTCCAAATTAACATCCACATTTACAATATTTAAATATTTCATGCCAATTTATTATTTTTCATCTAGAGTATTATTTAAAATATTAATTTTTTGATTATTTAGTGTTACAAATGAAAATGTATTTATAACTTAATTGCATATAAATGCAATAATTGTTTACTGATTGTCAATTACGAAAAATTATGCAAATGGTGATTACATGTTAAATAAAAAAATTATCAGTTTAAGTATATGCATTGTGCTATTAGGTGCAATGTTTTCAGGTTGTGTTGAAGAACAGACAGAAGATTTAGAAGTGGAAGTTTTGCAAGAACTTACGATAGCTTCAGATCGAGAGTTTACAGGGATTGACCCAAGAAGTTTGTCAGGAGGTGGAAGTCAGCTTACCCCACTCATTTATGAAGGATTGATAACTCTTGGCATAGGTAATGAGTTAAATCCTATGTTGGCAGATTCGTGGAAAATGTCTTCCGATGGTAAAGAATGGACTTTTCAATTGAGGGAAGGAATACAATTTCATGATGGTACAAACTTTGATAGTAAAGATGTGAAATTTACTGCTGAATGGGGATTAGAACACGGTTTAAAAGTATGGTGGAGAGGTTTAAACAAAATTGAGATTATAGATAAACATGCAGTAAAGTTCATTTTTGATATACCTCGATTTACTTTTGACTCAGAACTTGCTTTAACTGAAAATTTTATTATGAGTTCTACCACTCCACTTAATGAAAAAGGTGTGGTACAAGAGGCGATAGGCACGGGTCCTTTCAAACTTTATTCATGGTCAATTGAGCAAGTCAAACTTTTACGAAATGATGGGTTTTATTGGAACGAAAAGCCAAAACTTGAAAAAATTATTAGCGTAGCCATACCAGATACAGAAACCAGAGCTATGGCGTTGGAAGCAGGAAAAGTTGATGCGATATGGACTCGTGGTATGTTTACAGCTATACCACGCTTGAAAACCAATCCCACTCTTAAAATGCATCGTGAATTAAGTGTGAGTACAGGAGTAATTTATATAGGTACAAATAGAGAACCTTTTGATGATTTGCAAGTTAGAAAAGCTATTAATCACATAATTAATAGAGAAGAAATAGTAACCTATCTTTTAGATGGTTATGCAGTAGAAGCAAAACATATGTTTTCCCCTGCTTTTGGAGAATTTGTCAATAAGGATGCCAGAAACCTTGAATACAATCCTGAGCAGGCAAAACAACTACTGAGAGATGCTGGATTTGAGGATCAGGACAATGATAATATTTTAGAAAGAAATGGTGAGTCATTCCGTATTACCCTTACTTATGATGTGACATTGGAGGATCATCGTTTAATCGCAAAATATCTTCAACATGAGTTTCAAAAATTTGGCATCAAAATAAGCTTAAATCCTGTGGAACGCGCACTTATGAGAGAAATGAAAGGAACAAGTGAGTTCGATTTACTTTTATCTTCACAGTGGTTTATTCCACATAATGAGCCTGCAAACCATTACAGACAATATTTCCACTCTACAGATGGAAGATTTCGTTTTCTTAATGATTCTGAAATAGACACTTTAATTAATCAGCTTGATGCCACTGGAAATCGAGCAAAACGATTAGAACTTCATCATGAGCTACAAAAAGAGATTTTGGAAAGGGCTCCCGTAATTCATCTCTACAATCATTATACTATCATGTTTACAAAGGATACGGTAAATAATTTTGAGGCATCAGTTCATAGCAGAAAGATTTGGTATTCCTTGAAAAATGTTTATATCGAAGCAAAATGAAATTACAAAAAAAAGCAAAAGGAATATAAATAAATGATTGACAAAAATTTACATAGGAATTTTGAAACTTTGGATGCAGAGAAATTACCACCAGTTGATATAAAACCGATTTATGATTGGCTTAGAGGAGATGCGAAATTTACTATTCTTACAACAGCCATAGAATTGAAAATATTTGACAGTTTGAAAGAATCCAAAAGTATTGAAAATTTGGCAATGGATCTGAATTTGCATCAGAAAATCACAGAAAAACTCTGCAATGCTTTGATAGTATTTGGATTTTTACTAAAAAATAAGAATGAGTATTTTTTATCCGAACTATCAGAAACTTTTCTAAGTAAGGATTCTCCTTACTATCAGGGAAATTATATTAAACATTGGCAAAAAATGAAAGAAGAAAGTTGGAGTAAACTCCAAACAGTAGTAAGAGAAGGACCTCCAAAAATTGACAAAAAGCATTTTCCATTTGATGAAACATTTATTTTGGCAATGGCTGAAGGGGCGATTGTATGGGATTTACCAAAAACGGTTAATGTTTTGAAAGGTATGCACGAATTTATCGATGCTAAAAAAGTACTCGATTTAGGAGGGGGACATGGACTTTATGCGATAGCTTTTACGCGTGTAAATCCAAACCTTAAAGCATTCGTTTTTGATTTTCCATATGTGATAGAAACCGTAACAAAGCATATCGCTTCTAATGTAGAGGGGGTTGATTTCATTGCAGGAGACTTTACAAAAGATGACATAGGTTCAGGTTATGATGTTGTATTTACTTCTGATTTTCTTTATCCACATGGAAATAATAAGGAACAAATGAAAAACAGTTTAAATAAAATTCACTTAAGTCTTAATGGTGGTGGTTTAATGGTTTCAAAGCATGGACACATAGACAATTTGCATAAGAATACTACGGTAGCATACTATGATTTGTTGTTTTCAATAATTGGAAATGTTAATTGGGCGTATTCAACAAACGAATTCTGTGAAATACTTGAAGATTGTGGATTTTCGATTGTTCAGGTGCATGATATAACCTCATCTGTTAGTCCATCTCAGATAATAATTGCTAAAAAAAGAAGCAATTCAAATAAAAATTAGATATGGTTTAAATGTTAAATAAAAAAATTATTAGTTTAAGTATATGCATTGTGCTATTAGGTGCAATGTTTTCAGGTTGTGTTGAAGAACAGACAGAAGATTTAGAAGTAGAAATTCCGCAAGAACTTACGATAGCATTAGTTAGAGATATTGGTGGAAATAGAGATTTTGGAGTTAGAAGAGCACACATTTTTGAAACATTAGTGGGAGCTGCCCCCGGAATAATGAAACCTAAACCAATGCTTGCCACTCATTGGGAAATATCGGATGATGAATTAACATGGACTTTTCATTTACGACAAGGAGTTAAGTTTCATGATGGCACACCATTTAATGCAAGTGCAGTTAATTTTTCCTTTAGTCGAATTTTAAAAAGATCAGCATCAGCTCGCGGTATTTTCAAAATAGAATCCATGGAAATAGTGGATGATTATACAATTAAAATAACAAATACCGAGCCTTGGGCAGCATTTCCAGCTCATTTAGCACACGGTCTTGGCTATATCATTAGCCCAGCGTCCGTAGATGAAAAAGGAAATATTATAGAATCGGTGGGAACTGGCCCTTTTAAGTTTTATGAATGGCTTCCTGAGGAAAGAGTGGTAGTGGCACGAAATGAAAATCATTGGCGAGGAGTGCCTAATCTTGAAAAAATAACATTTGTAGTTATTCCAGATCATCACACACGAGTAATGGCATTGGAAGCTGGAGAAGTTGATGTGAGTCGATTTATTCCAGAGAGTGAAGTTGCCCGATTGAATGCAGATTTAGAAATTACCGTACTCACAACTCCATCAGTACGCACTCATTTTTTGGTATTTAACACTGAAATTGAACCTTTTAATGATATTTTGGTGAGACAAGCAATTGATTATGCCATTAATCAGAAAGCATTGGTGGAACATATTTTAGATGGCGTTGGTGTGCCTGCAAGGGGGGCAATATCGCCTGCAATCCGTTGGTCGATTCATGATGAATTGCCTGAACATAGATTTGATGTGGAAAAAGCTAAACTATTGTTGGAAGAAGCTGGATGGAGAGATACCGATGATGATGGTTTTATAGAAAAAAATGGAGAAACATTTAAGATTACTTTATTATTAACTGGACTTCGTCCTCAATGGTCACCTATGGCAGAAGTGATTCAAGCTCAATTAAAAGACATTGGAATTTCTGTAGAATTGAAAGTTTTGGAATGGGGTGCATACATAGATGCAACAGGAACACCGAACAATAGACCATTGGACATACATATGTTTTTAGGCAGTGCTGGAACTTTGGCTGCTGATGCAGATTATATATTCTGGTTAGCACACCATACCGATAGTGAATTTTTTCAAGCAATGCACATAAATGAAGATGAATTGATAGAGAAAGGATTGGGCACCATAGATGATGATGAAAGATTTGCAATATATGTGGACTTGCAAAATATAATTTTAGAAAAAAATCTTGGCGTTTATCTATTCCACCAGGAAGAAATCGTTGCTATAAGAAATCATGTAGAAGGATTTCAAGTTCATCCCACTCAAGTGATGGATCATGTTCCTTTATGGGATGTTGGTATTGTATAAAAATAATGTGAATTTATAAAAATGATAGAAAGAAGGGGAAAATCAAAATGTTAAATAAAAAAATAATTAGTTTAAGTATATGTATTGTGTTATTGGGTGCAATGTTTTCTGGGTGTGTTGAAGAACAAACAGACGAAGTAAAAATAGAAGTTCCACAAGAACTTACAATCGGCATATCATCCGATCCGGGCAGAGGGGCACATTATGGACTTCTCGGTGCACATGTTTATGAAACACTTGTTGGAGTTGCCCCAGGCGTATTGGAACCTATACCAATGCTGGCAACCCACTGGAATATATCACAGGATAGATTAACATGGACATTTCATTTACGACAAGGAGTTAAGTTTCATGATGGCACACCATTTACATCAGAAGCTGTTAAATTTTCCTTTGAAAGAATGTTAGAAATGTTTGAACCAGCACATGGTATTCTTCAAATAGAATCTATGAAAATATTGGATAGTCATACTATTAACATAACTACTACTAGACCGTGGGCGGCACTTATAGCACATTTATCACACCCCGTTGGCCATATAATGAATCCGACTTCTTTTGATGAAGAGGAAAATATCATAAAACACATAGGAACTGGACCATTCAAATATTATAAACATTGTATCGAAGAACGATTGATAGTAGTACGAAATGAAAATCATTGGCAAGGAGTGCCTAAATTGGAAAAAATAACATTTGCTATTATTCCTGATGCCCATACGCGAATAATGGCATTGGAAGCGGGAGAAATCGATGTGACCCAATGGGTTCCACCTGAAGAAGTTGCTTGGTTAGATGCTCGCCCAGGAATTACGGTGCTTACAACTCCTTCGGTACGAACTGATTTTCTGATATTTAATTCAGAAACTAAGCCTTTTGATAACATATTGGTTAGACAAGCAGTTAATTATGCAATTAATCAAGGAGATTTAGTAGAATATCTATTGGATGGTCATGGCATACCAGCCAGAGGTGCAATATCCCCAACAATTCGATGGTCAATTCATGAGGACCTACCTGAATTTAGATTCAATCCTGAAAAAGCCAAGGAATTGTTATCAGAAGCAGGATGGGAAGATACTGATGATGACGGCATATTAGATAAAAATGGAGAGTCATTTAGCATTACTTTTTTATTAAGTGGTAGGTTGCCCCACTGGGTACCAATAGCAGAAGCAATACAAGCACAATTAAGGGAAGTTGGAATTATCGTAGAACTAAAAGTTCTTGAGTTTGGAGCACTTAGAGATGCTGCAGGAACTCCGGAGGATAGACCTTTGGATAAACATCTATTTTTCAGTTCTTCTGGAACTTGGGCAGGTGATGCTGATTATATTCTTTATCTAACATACCATACTAATTTTAACCGTTGGTCTTCAAGACATATAGATGCAGATGAATTAATAGAAAAGGGATTGGGCACCATAAATGATAACGAAAGATTTGTAATATGGGGTGATGTGCAGAGAAAAATATTAGAAACGGATTTAGCAGTTTATTTATTAATTCAGCAAGAAATCGTTGCTATACGAGACCATGTTCATGGATTTCAAGCTCACCCTAATCAAAGAATGGCACATGTTCCTTTATGGGAAGTCTATGTTACTGGATAATAAACGAATCTTATATCAGTTTTTAAAAACAAAATGAAGTAATATAAAATGATAGAAAAACAATTAGTAAATATTAATGAAGTAGATGGTTTTTTCCATGATCCTGAATGGTATAAACCATTACTATTTGGCGAAAATCTCTATATGAATGTGACTTATTTGTTACCTGAAACAAAAATGGTGATAGGGTCTAAAAAAGAAAAAGAAACTGAAATGCCTGAACGAGTTATTTATATGTTAGAAGGGAAATTGGAGGTCACGCATGGAGAAGATAAATTTGAAATCACTCCAGAAATGGCTTTTCTGGTTCCATTGGAATCAGGGGAACCTTTTGAGATAAAAAACTTTGGGGAAAATATGGCAAGTTTTATAATGATATTTTCGCCACCACCACACCCAGAACTTAAAATTAAATCTCGAGCGCAGTTGCGGAAACTATATGAAGAACATAACCGTGTTGTAAAATCTCCGGAAGAGATGGAAACATTTAAAGCAAAAGTAGCATCAAAAAATAAAAAGTAATGGAAAAACTAAGATGTTAAATAAAAAAATAATTAGTTTAAGTATATGCATTGTGTTATTAGGTGCAATGTTTTCAGGTTGTGTTGAGGAGCAGGCAGATGAAGTAAAAATAGAATATCCACAAGACACCACCCAATATCTCAATATCGGAATTCGTTCACTTGGGCATGCAGATGGATTTTCTGATCCTGCTATTGGATGGACTGGTTGGTTTTCCAGAAGAATAGGAGTATATGAAAATCTTATAGGATTAGACCATGATAT
>JAAXQB010000328.1 GCA_012329085.1 Methanosarcinales archaeon
CTTACCTGCGTTTGGAGGTATATCGCCTGCGCACGGGAATATCGTGGTTTGAGGCCAAGACGAGCATTATCCGAGATGCAATTCGCTCTTATTTGGCTCATCCTGTGTACACCCTACCTAGATCAACTGCGTAACTCCTATGTATATAATTTGTATATAACACATAAAGTTGTATATTTAACACTCATTGACATTCATTCGTTCTAAAAGCCGAGCAAACGCTCATTCGTTCCGAATAAGCTTTTAAAGAGAATGAATATTATCTCGTTTAAAATAAATATAAAAACGAGAAATTAGAAATTTTATAAAATATGTGCCTTTTAGAATGTGTGCATTTATAAACTAGATCTAATACAAAAACAAAATTAATATTATGAGAATACACAGAAATAAAAAATATAGGCGAAAGCACATACAAATTGACAATTCAATAAATGAAAAGACAATTGAAGTAGTGAAAGAAAAAAAAATTGAAAAAAAGTTTGTAATACCTGGTAATGAAATAGGAGCAATTGAAGAATATGTAACAGGAATTGGAACTTATGCACATAAAGGAAAAATATATTCAAGTAATACAGGAATTGTAAATATTAAAGAACAATCAAAAACAATAGAAGTAATTCCTGCAACAAACACCCCCCACATATTAAAAGAAGGAGATATATTTGTTGGCAGAATAATCAATATGCGCGATTCTATGGCATTAATTTCAATATCCGCAATACAAGGAAAATCTAAACAAGATGTGACTTCATTCGGAACTGGTGCAGTGCATATATCAAATGTAAGATCTAATTTTGTAGAAGACCTTTACAAAGAATTTTTACCTTTTGATATTGTAAAAGCAAAAATAATAAATATTGAAAATATGCAATTGAGTACAAAAGATGACAATCTTGGAGTTATGCACGCAACTTGTTCAAATTGTAGAGGAGTACTTAAAAAGGATGGAGATAAATTAAAATGTTTCGAATGTGATAGAGTTGAAACTCGAAAATTGTCTTCTGATTATGGAACTGGAATAATATAATTAAATAAAAAAAGGATAATAGAAAATGAAATTAAAAATTATAAATGAAAAGACAAATGAAATGTATATTGAAATCGAAGGAGAAAATCACACACTTCTTAATATGTTAATGTCCATATTGCTTGAAGATGAAAGAATTCTTATTGCATCATATGATATGAAGCATGTAACAATAAGTGAACCCATATTATATATTAAAACAGATGGGGCAAATCCAAAAGAAGTTTTAAAAGATGCATCTTCAAAACTTGTTGTAGAATGTGATGAATTTATGAATGTATTTAAAGCAGCAATTTAAGGATAAATCTAATTTTATAAGATATTTGAAATAAAAAAAAGATCACAATCAACACCAGAGGCATTAACAAAGATATTTATAGAGTTGATGATAATTTTTAAAGGATGAAGTGTTATTAATTTTAATGCAAGAATGATTTTTTTTTCAATTGACATAGACCATGTAATACAAAATACATTATTGGAATAATTTGATTGCCGTAACAATGAAGGAAAATGACATTTTCTGTATTTATACAGCTTTAAATATATAATTTTAAAAATTATATACTAATGTTCGTTCGAATAACTCATCCTGAAAGAATGAGTGATTACGCCCATTCGTTCTGAATGTGCTATCAAAGATTTTATCATACGCACATTCTCTTTGAGGATGCGCTTTTCGAACGAGCTATAGAAAAATTTAAAAAAATCGAATAGATATTTAAAGAAATAAGCCAATTCATATACATATATGTTAATTTATAAATTATTTTAAATTAAAAGAAAAAAATAGATAAAAAAATTATGGCATACGAAAAATTGAAAACTTTTCTCTGTATAATAATTTTACAACTTATATGCAGTAAAAAAATAGAAAACAATTTAAGAAATTGGGAACAGAATGTTGTGGAATTTTTAAGTAAGCAAAAGTATGTTAAATTTGCTTATCTTTTTGGTTCAGTAGTAAAAGGAAGGGATGGGAGTTTAAGTGATATTGACATTGCAGTTTTTATAGATGAATCCATTAGCAAGAATAAGTGGTTTAAACTACAATTAAAATTAATATCAGAATTAACAAATATTATAAAAATAGATAGAATTGATTTGATAATTATGAATGACGCTCCTCTCTCACTCAATTATGAAATAATAAAGGCAAATCATTCTTTATTTGTTAGAGATAAGATGGATAAGATAGATTTTGAGCATAAAATAATATCTAGATATCTCGATAGAAGGTATTATGAAAATAGATGGACGGACGAGTTTTTGAAAAAGGTTGCTAAAAGAGAGATTTAATTCATGTTCCGCACCCTTGACGAAAATAGCAAAATAAATTTATAAATTTTGTAATAGTATAATACTATAAAAAAATAAATTTTTTAAATTGTACAAGGGTGCGGAAAGTGAGATTTAAATAGATGGGCGAAATTATTTATGAATGAAAAAGAAAAAGTAGCCAGAAAAATTAAAAATACGAGAAATTAGAAATTTCTCTGAGTATATAACTTTATAAGTTATATACAATGAAAAAATATGTTGATTTTTTAAAATCATACAAATCTATAACAAATGGAGTATTAGAAAAAGACTATGCATTAAAATCTGCCATTGAGCGAAATCTTCATCTTGCCATAGAATCTGCTTTAGATATTGGAGAAGTTATAATTTCAGCAGAGAATTTTGAAAAACCAGAGGACTATAAAAGTGTTATACTTATACTTGGAAAATATAAAATTATTCCACATAATTTTGCAGAAAGATTTTCTGAGGCTGCAAAGTTTAAAAACATTCTTGTTCACATGTATGAAGAAGTAAATGTGGATTATATTTATGAAATACTACGAAACGATCTTGAAGATTTTGATGAATTTGCAAAGCATATGGCAAAATACATTCCGAGAAATTTAAAAAATTTCTCTCAGTATATAATTTTTCAAATTATATACTAACGCTCATTCATTCTGAATGAGCTATTAAAAATGAAAAAGAACCGCCTTTATAGTCTGCATATATAATAAAAAATAACAAGAA
The DNA here is from genome assembly GCA_012329085.1 of Methanosarcinales archaeon. The sequence goes on from JAAXQB010000328.1 coordinate 3,065, forward strand.
ATTCATATTAGATTTATTGCGTAATAATTTACAATTCCAAATCACATTGGTTTCCGAGATAATGTTAATTCTCTTTGAGAATTCGCAAACGCTCATTCATTCTAAATGAGCCATTAATTTTTTTTTCTCAGCATATAATTTTACAAGTTTCCAATTTCTCGTTCGTCTTTTTCATCCAATAAATTATACAAATTTTTAAAGTCCAATCAATATTTAAACTTCTTAATTTGCATAATTTGTGTAATTTGCACGACTAAAAGATTTTTCTATCATAAGTGATTAAAAAATATCAGAAAACGAAAAAATATTTAATAATATAAAATCAAAATTAAGCTTATTACAAAAAAAGTGAATAATAAACCATATCCAAAATAAATAAAAATTTTCCCCAATACAATTCAAAAATCCATTTAAATTTCAAACATATCAATCAACAACACCACGAATCGATTTTCTTTTAACCAATTGCTCAATACCTTTCAATTCCACACCATCTTCCACCACCAAATACCCATTCAATACAGCCCTATCAACAAACCCTTGACCCCATTCATTTCTCACAAACATAGTAGAATAGCCCTTCTCAGTTCCAACACTCCCAACTGAAATATCCGAAGTTATTCCAGTAAAATCTTTGCATACCTTACATCCATTTCGTATAGCATCATCAAGACCTTTTAATTCAAATTTATGAATAACCCCATCAATCAACGATATAACTAATTTGCCCTTAACAATCTCTAATTTCTTAACATCCCATGTATTAACACCAACCACTTTCAACTTTTCCACTATTTTTTCATATAAAAAAGTCTCAAAACAAAACAACGAAATTTTAAGACGAATGGATTTTCTAAACGGCATCAAAAGGTCATTATCCGAAGCCAATATTTGAAATATAGCATCTATAACACAAGGAGTTCCAACAATTGCAATTTTATTTAATTTTTTATCAAATACCGCTTCCCTTAATGCTTGCAATATAGGAACATTCCAATTATATCTGCTACCAACCGATTCCAACACTTCCTCTTTTGAACACGCCAAAAATGAATTAGGTTTCATAGTCCATTTATCTTCCATCATAACAATAGCACAATCAATAAGCCCTTCATCAAATGCACTTGAAAGCAATGCTGTGACCACTCCCCCATCTTGAATACCTTTAACATTAATCAAAGTTTTTGCTTTATATTGACTAATAGTTCGACCAATTCCCGACTCCGCGTGAATCTTTTTTTCCATAGTCCTAGGGCATGCATCATAACATGCCCCACATTTAACATCATAAAGAGTTGTTTTACAAAACTCTGCGGATAATGGAGATTCGCCATTTTCTGTTGGAGCAATACTACAAGAACATTCATCGCAAACAAATTTTATTGGACTTTCCTCTTTAAAATAAAGATTATCAACAGGACACACAGAAGTGCATGCACCACAGCCAGAACATATGTTTTTATCCCACACTTCTTCTTTTAATTTTAAATACGACTTCATAAACATATTTTGTATTCACCTCAAATCCGGAGTGTATAATTTTTCAAAAGGTCGCTTTGAAATCGGAGATATTTTTGTATATTTTGAACTTAAAAGAATTTCTTTAAGTGTATCATCTAATTTAAATTCCTTACAAAACTCTTCAATATGCGGCTGTATCTTTTTTAAGTCTTCAACACCAAATTCTTTTATATCTGCTGCAACACCAAGTTGTTTTTTATCAATTTCACCTCGAATATAAATAGAACCTCCATGTATTCCAGTTCCAATCATTTTTATATTAATATCTTTTATGTGTGAATAATCATTTTTATCAATATTTAAATTTATAATGATGCCTCCTGCCATATATTCTCCAAGAAAATCATTAACTTTTCCCCCTATTATCAGCACAGGAACTTTATCCACATATTCTTTCATATGGATTCCACACCTATATCCCGCATCATCTCTAATAAATACTTTTCCGCCCCTCATAGAATGCCCTGAAACATCCCCTCCATTTCCATGAACTACAATAAATCCATCATCCATTGTATTTCCGGGTGCATGGTCTGCATTTCCATTTACAATAATTTTAGGACCTTTCATAAACATTGCAAGGTCTCCACCTGCAACACCATTTATAATAATTGTAAGATTATCCCTCACAATTCCATTTCCTATAAATCTCTGTCCATTTACACCATCCAATATTAAAACTTCAAGATTTGGATTTGCATCTAAAATTTCATGGATTTTTTGATTAAAATCCCTATAATTTCTCCCATCAGCATCAAGAGTGATTTTTTTTTTCATTTATGCCCCCGCATGCTCTATTCCCAACACTTTAAGCTCAACTTCATTTAATCCGATTCCTCTCAATCTATCTCTATTGCCTCTTAAACTCTCAATTGAATTAATTCCAGCAGCTCCAAGTAATTCTTTTATTTCATGAGTCCATGCATTAATTAAATTTGTAATTCTGCTTGCTGCAACTTCAACATCCAATCTCTGAACAAGTTCTTGCTTTTGAGTTGCAATACCCCACGCACATTGCCCTGTATAACATCTTCCACACACAGTGCAACCCATTGCAATCATTGCAGAAGTTCCAATATATACAGCATCTGCACCAAGTGCTATTGCTTTAAACACATCGGCCGAATTTCTAATTCCACCACTTGCAATAATACTAATTGAATTTCTATTACCTTGCGACCTTAATCTATCATCCACAGCTGCAATTGCAACTTCAATAGGAATTCCTACATTATCCCTAAATGCTTTTGGAGCGGCACCAGTTCCCCCTTTGAAACCATCAATTACAACAGCATCAGCATCAGAAGTAGAAATTCCATTTGCAATTGCTGCAACATTATGCACGGCTGCAATTTTTACAAAAACAGGAACTTTCCATCGAGTTGCTTCTTTTAAACTTCTAATCAATTGAGACAAATCTTCAATAGAATAAATATCATGATGCGGTGCAGGAGATATTGCATCTGACCCTTCTGGTATCATTCGAGTCATAGAAACTTCAATTGATACCTTTTCGCCAGGAAGATGTCCCCCAATACCCGGTTTTCCACCTTGTCCAATTTTTATTTCAATTGCAGCACCTTTTGATAGGAATTCTTTATTTACTCCAAATCGCCCACTTGCAATTTGAACAATGGTATTATTTGAATATGGATATAATTCCCTATGAAGTCCACCTTCTCCACTTCCAACAAAAGTTCCACAGTTTTTAACAGCTTGTGCCATTGCTTTATGAGCATTTAACGATAATGCACCAAACGACATGTGTCCTATCATTATTGGTGTGTCAAGTTTTAAATTTGGAGATAATTTTGTTTTAAGTTTTGATTTTTTTATTTTTTCATCGAATTCAAATTCTATCTTTTTACATTTTTTACCTATGTAAGTTCTAAGTTCCATAGGTTCTCTTAATGGGTCAATCGATGGATTGGTCACCTGACATGCATCCAATAATATTTTATCAAAATAAATTGGATATTCTTTTGCATTTCCCATTCCACTCAATAAAATACATCCAGACCTTGCTTGAGTTACAATATCTGCTCGTGCCTCATTAGTCCAAATAGGATGCGCCCTTCCTGTAGCTTGATTTAAATTTACAGATATTGCATCTCTTGGGCAAAGTGCAGAACATCTCTGACATGCTCCACATCGATTTGAATATGAAATTATTTTATTTCTTTGTCTTCTATACACGCCCCATGAACATTCTGTCACGCATCTTTCACAAAGCATACATGCATCAGAATCTATATTAACTTTATATTTTGGAGGGACAGTTGTTGGTATCATTTTTTTATTTTTTTCCTTTCTAACTGTATATAATTTATGAAATTATACACTTAACACTCATTCATTCTGAATGAGCGTTATTTCGCATATTATAATTATAAACTTTTAGTCTTTTGAGATGCAGATTTACACAAATTTTTTTCGCTATATAACACATCTCAAACATCATTCCAATATTGAAATTACCATTTTCCCTGCATCTGGCATCCATACTTTATCAAGATCAGCACATATTGTTCTTATTGCCGCCTCTTCACTTGAAATGAAAAATAAATCATCCTTTTCACCTACAACTAATGGTCTTAGCTTTATTCTATCAGTAAGCCCAACCATAGAAGTTTTCTTTTCAATTTCCCCATTCATAAAAATCATACCCGCATTGGTGCCCACTATAATTCCAAATGGTCCATTTAGTGTAGCACTCCCATAAGTCATTCGAATGGCTTCATGAATTTTTCTTTCTTGTTCAGGCATAGCATCTATCTCATTCCAGAATCGTGGAGCAAGGGCTGAAAGTGCATATTCAAGAGGGATTTTATGTTTTCTTAATAAAAGGTCAATAAGATATGTGACAACTTCTGTATCAGTTAAAAGATTGCATTTATATCCAAAACTTTCCACATATCTTTTATTTGTACCATAACTTGTAATTTCTCCATTATGCACCACAGACCAATTCAAAAGATTAAAAGGATGTGCACCACCCCACCAACCTTTTGTATTTGTTGGGTATCGTGCATGTGAAATCCATTGAAATCCTTTGTAATCTTTTAATTTAAAAAATTCTGCAACTTCCATTGGCCATGCTGCTGCTTTAAACACCCCAAGATTTTTTCCACATGAAAATACAAATGCACCATCTATGGAATCGTTAATTTCCATAACAATTTCAACAATTTTATCTTCTTCTGTATTTTTGTATTGCGCTTCGACTTGATAAAAAAATCTCCACGGAATATGTTCTTTTTCTATAATTCCTTTTTTATTTGGAATTTCTTCATCTTTTACAATATACCCATATCTTCTAAGAGTGTTTGCAACTTTTTCTTTTATTCGTTCAAATCCCAATCTATTGTCAAGAAAAACATGAATTGCATATTTGTCAGCATATTCTGGATATATGCCATATCCTATATATCCTGCACCCTCTCCGTTCCCCCTCTCACTCAAAGAATTTAAAGCTATGGCTATCTTTTCTCCGCTTATCAGAGTTCCTTTTTTGCTCATAAATCCTATAATTCCACACATGTTTTTATACATTTTTTTATTGTTATTACAAAATTTATTTAAAATAATTATTGTAATTTTTTTTATTATTTGAATAGTTCCACAAAATAATACAAATAAATCAATTTTATTTTCAAGTTAAGTTTAGGAACATTATTATGAGTAAAGTTATTTAAATAACTATTGATTGTTTTCAAGTTAGGCATTATGTTTTAATGTGTATAAAATGGTTAAAAAAGTGAGTTGAAAATTAAAAATCTATTGTGTAAATGTTTTATAAATTATAGAAAATTTGAACTTTTTCATATATTAATTTTTTGAAATGTTGCTTATTTTATCTTATTTTATATCAAAAATTAGCATTATTTTTGATTTTGATGTGAGAATATTAGAGATTATGGTGATATTTTGCGGCAATGAGAGTTACGATAAAAAATTAAAGAAAAATTGTAATTACTTAGAAAAGGTTAAATTTACAATTAATTTATGCTGTTTCTATTGAATCTCCATTTAATTTTTAAGACTTAATGTATTGATATGATGGCATGGGCAAATAGTTACAAAAAAATTAAATTTATTGCAGAAATAAGCAATGAAAATTATTATTTACTATACCACAAATATCATCAACCATTCTTCCAACTCTATTAATATTTTCTTTATGCATATAATTTACCGAATTTCATAAAACAATTTATTAAATTATAATCTATATAATGCATAATAACAATAAATAATAGCACTCATTTTTATACTATGGCACGAATGCATAGATTATATAAACGATATGCATTAATGTAAAATATAATTTATATAATTAAGCAACTATAATAAATTTTACATTGTTTGACACATACGAAATAACGCTCATTCGTTC